>NZ_JAUBPI010000018.1:0-86287 GCF_036700645.1 Microcoleus sp. S36b_A4
AAACTTATATTTAACTCGGCTTGAAGATATCGATCGCTCTTATTCTTGATGTGCGATCGATTATTCAGCAAGCCCTAATTAATTTCAAAAACCGACAATCCCAGTACAAAAGTTGACCTTTTAGGGTTCGACTGCCAAAAGTTCTTGTGCAACCAATCCTTTCTGAATAGCGAACACTGCTGCTTGAGTGCGATCGCGCACTTCCAACTTTTGCAAAATCGCGTGCACGTGAACCCGCACAGTCCCCGGAGCAATGTACAATATTTGTGCAATTTCCTGATTGCTTTTCCCCCCCGCAACTAAAGCCAAGATTTCCTGTTCTCGCTTCGTCAGCGGATTCTCCAAAACTTCTGATTTTGAACCAACTTTCACAGGTTCAGAATTAGCAAAAACCGCCCGAATTTCCCCAGTTGCCGCCTTATCCCACCACGAAGCACCAGCCGCTACCGATCGAATTGCCAAAACCAAAGTTTCCGCCGCAATTCCCTTGAGGCAATAGCCCTGAGCCCCCACACCAATCAATCTTTCAATTAAGGATTTTTGCGAATGAGAAGTTAAGATTAAAACGGGAATTGCTGGATGTCGCTGTTTAATTTGGCGACACGCTTCAATACCGCCAATTCCAGGCAAACCGACATCAAGAACCACCACATCTGGTAAGTGTTCCTGAGTCAATTCTACTGCGGTTTCGCCATCTTCTGCCTCGGCAATTACTTGCAAGCAACTTTCTTGCTGCAACCTGGTTTGCAGCCCCAACCGAAACAGTTCGTCGTCTTCAACTAGGAGAATTCGCAACGGATAAGCTGGTTTCATTTCTGTGGGATAGCAGGGAGTCGGAATCCAAATAAAGCACCGTGTGGCAATTTATTTTCTGCCCAAATTATACCGCCGTGGGCGTCAATAATTTGGCGAGATAAGTATAATCCTAATCCCGAACCTTTGGCTTGCCGATCGCTGTGTCCTTGATAAAAACGCTCGAACAAGTGGGGCAGTTCATCGGCGGTAATTCCCAACCCGCTATCGATAACTTTCACCACCTGATAACTCGCATAAGATTCCATAACAATTTCTACTTTACCGCCGCGAGGAGAATGGTTAATTCCGTTTGTTAGAAGATTAACAAAAACGCGCTGGAGTTGCACCGCATCGCCATTTACCCACAAAGAGCGACGGAAATCTGACTCTCCGTAACTCATACTAATGTAAACTCGGCGCGCCGCCGACAAATGGATGAGTGTTGCGATTACTTCTTCTGCCAAAGCTACTAAATTTACGGGCGCAAGTTGCAGTTTTAAACCTTCGGCATCGTTGCGGTAAACATCCAGCAGCGTTTCTACTAATTGTAGTGACATTTTGTGCGATCGCGCCATTGTTTCGAGAACTTTTTGCTGACTGGCGGTGACATTCCCAAATTTTGCTGACTGAAAAGCTTTAATAGTTTCGATCGCCCCCAGCATCGGCGTTTTTAAGTCGTGACTCAAAGTAGAGACAAAATCTTCTCGGATGCTTGCTAGCTGCTGCTGCGACTGCAACTCAGCTTTAGCGATCGCGATCGCCTCTTGGTACTGCTGGTTGCGATCGCTCAAATATCCCGTCACCCCTAAAGCCATGACTGCGATCGATCTATTTGCAACTGTGGCTAGGGCGATCGCTTCTCCGTAAGGAACAAACAAATTTAACAGCGTCAAAGCTACTGCTACCAGAGTAATTTGTAACTTACCCAACCGACTCAAGCGCGAATTTGCCAGTAAAATCGGCCCTGTGTACAAATACCCAAACAGATACTCCGACGGCGTAGTAAATTCCAGCACTACAACGATCGCAAATAAAATTGCGATCGACCACCTCCCCCGCAAATAATTATCTTGAATTGCCAGGTTGTCTGTGATTTTTAATAAGCTGTTTAACATTCTTTATCCATCCATTTTATATTTTATATTTACACTCTATTCTCTGCCTTATTCCTGCGGTTTTTCATCGCCAAAATTTGTCTCCTGTGACGCAACAACAGCGTTTAGATAACATCTATATCTGCAAGCATAGATACTGCTACATATTTAAACATTTGTCAGTCAGTGAAAATATATAGCAGCTAAGGGTAACGGGTAAACGGCAACTTATATCTGCGGGCTGATTATCAAAAATCCTAGTGGCAAGTATATTGATTTTTAAAAGCAGATTGCACTTTTAAGGAAGTATTGGCTCAGTTATGCTTGAAGGATTAATTCAAATCGCATTAACGCTAATCATTGTAGTAGCGATCGCCCCTATTTTTGGTAATTACATGGCGCGGGTGTACATGGGAGAACAAACCATTCTCGACCCCGCTATTAAACCTCTAGAACAACTCATCTATAAAGCCAGCAATATCCGGTCTATAGATTCGATGACAGGTTGGCAATATGCGCGATCGCTACTCTACAGCAATGCAGCAATGGGCATATTTGTTTTCCTAATTTTCATGCTTCAGGGAGTTTTGCCTTTAAACGCCACCAGCTTAACTGCCCCAACCTGGGATACTGCGCTGCACACAACTATTTCATTCCTCACAAATACCGACCAACAGCATTACTCCGGCGAGACAACATTTACTTATTTGTCCCAGTTAACCCTGGGATTTTTAATGTTTACCTCAGCAGCTACAGGTTTAGCAGTAGGCATTGCTTTTATCCGGGGCTTAACAGGTCGTCCATTGGGCAACTTTTACATAGATTTAATTCAATCAATCACCCGGATTCTGCTACCCCTTTCTTTAATAATTGCCTTACTGTTGCTGATGTCGGGAGTCCCAGAAACCCTAGCCGGGCCGGCCGTTGCCCGTACATTAGAAGGCGGCACGCAAATAATTGCTCGCGGCCCAGTAGCTCACTTTGAAAGCATCAAACAACTAGGAGAAAATGGCGGCGGTTTTTTTGCCATTAACTCGGCTCATCCTTTTGAAAATCCCAATCCTTTTACCAACCTGCTGGAAACACTAGCAATGGTTTCTATACCAGCAGCTATGATTCACACCTACGGCAGATTTGCCAACAACAAAAAGCAGGGATGGCTGATTTTTTGGATGGTGTTTGCCATCTATGTAATTTTGATTGGCATTGCAGCGTTTGGCGAGTACGGCGGCAACCCTCAAATTAATAATTTACTGGGTTCGCAGCAGCCAAATTTAGAAGGAAAAGAAGTTAGGTTTGGCTGGGCAGAGACTGCACTGTGGGCTGTCACTACGACTGGGACAATGTGCGGCGCTGTCAACGGAATGCACGATTCTTTAATGCCTCCCGGTGGTTTTGCCACTCTGTTTAATTTGTTTCTGCAAATCGTTTGGGGCGGACAAGGAACAGGAACTGCTTACTTATTTATCTACTCAATTTTGAGCGTGTTTCTCACGGGCTTGATGGTGGGGAGAACGCCGGAATTTTTGGGACGCAAAATTGAGAAACGGGAAATTGTTTTAGCCAGCGTTGTTTTGTTAATTCACCCGATCGCAGTTTTAATCCCCGGTGCCATTACTCTCGCCTTTACCGACAGTTTGAGCGGCATCAGCAACCCCGGATTTCACGGCATTTCCCAGGTGATGTACGAATACGCTTCGGCTGCAGCCAACAACGGTTCTGGCTTGGAAGGATTGGCAGACTCTCAACCCGCACCTACCGGACTTTGGTGGAATTTAAGCACCTGTTTCAGCCTGCTGCTGGGGCGCTACGTTCCAATTATTGCCCTCCTGCTTTTAGCTGACAGCATGACGAACAAACAACTGGTTCCCGAAACAACCGGCACTCTCAGAACCGATTCAGTTTTATTCACCGGCGTCACCGCAGGAGTAATTATAATTCTGGGCGCGCTGACATTTTTCCCAGTTCTAGCTTTAGGGCCAATTGCCGAAGGATATGAAATTAGCAGCGGCAAATTTGAAGCCACACCGATAACTGCACCCACAACACCTTTAGCAACGCCTTCGCCTTTAGCAACGCCTTCGCCTTTAGCAACGCCTTCGCCTGAAGTGACAACCCCGACACCAAACAGCGGACAGTAGATGTAGATTGCATTAAGTAATGCAGCGACAATAAACTGCTGTTGCTGGCAACAATCCCAAATCCCTAATCCCAAATCCCTAATCCCAAATCTAAAATCTAAAATCTAAAATCTAAAATCGACATGGCTTCTTCCCATACTCCAGATTCCCCAAAAAAACCTGCTAGAGGCTCTCGCGAGTCTCGCAAGCACACGCCAAAAGCAAATACAAAAGGTCTTTATCAAAGAGCTTTTAAACAAGCTTTTGTCAAGCTAAACCCACGGGTGATGCTGAAAAATCCGGTGATGTTTGTGGTGTGGGTTGGCACAATTGTGACTGCATTATTAACGATCGACCCGACGCTGTTCGGCCCGGTTCCCGGCGAAAATCAGAGAGTTTTCAACGGTTTAGTCACGTTTATTTTGTTCTTTACTTTGGTATTTGCTAATTTTGCGGAAGCGATAGCAGAAGGGCGCGGGAAAGCGCAAGCAGATGCCCTGCGATCGACCAAAGCCGACACAACAGCCCGCAAACTCCTACCAGACGGTTCAATTCAAGAAGTTAGTTCGACATCCCTGAGACGCGGCGACCAAATTAAAGTGATCGCAGGCGATGTGATTCCTGCCGACGGGGAAGTGATCGCAGGTGTCGCATCTGTAGACGAATCTGCGATCACCGGCGAATCGGCCCCGGTGCTCAAGGAACCAGGTTCGGACATCGCCAGTTCCGTCACCGGCGGTACGCGCATCCTTTCCGACGAATTGACGCTGCGGGTGATGGCCGACCCCGGTAAGGGGTTTTTGGACAGGATGATCGCGCTGGTGGAGGGCGCTGAAAGGTCGAAAACGCCGAACGAGATCGCGCTGACGGTGCTGCTAGCGGTGCTGACGCTGGTGTTTTTGATTGTGGTTTCGACGATTCCGCCCGTGGGCAATTACGTGAAAACCCCTGTGGGCGTGGTGACGCTGATTTCGCTGCTGGTGGCGCTGATTCCAACAACCATTGGAGGTTTGCTGAGCGCGATCGGCATTGCGGGCATGGATCGCGTCGCTCAGTTTAACGTGATAGCGACCTCTGGACGCGCCGTGGAGGCTTGCGGCGACGTGAATACGCTGATTTTGGACAAAACGGGGACGATCACGCTGGGGAACCGTTTAGCCGAGGAGTTCATTCCGGTCAACGGTCACTCGCTGGAGGATGTTGCGAGTGTAGCCCTTGCTGCGAGTGTGTTTGACGATACTCCAGAGGGAAAGTCGATCGTCCGTTTGGCTCAAAATTTGGGCGCACAGGTGGATTTCGATCGCACCAATGCCACGGGGCTTGATTTTTCCGCAAAAACGCGGATGTCTGGCACGGATTTGCCCGATGGGACAGAGGTTCGCAAGGGCGCGGTGGATGCGGTGAAGGGTTTTGTGCGATCGCGCGGGGGCAATTTCGGCCCGGATCTCGATGCAGCTTACGAGCGAGTTTCGCGCTTGGGAGGCACGCCCTTAGCTGTTTGTCAAGGCAGCGACACCTACGGCATTATCTATTTGAAAGATGTCATCAAACCGGGAATTCGCGATCGATTTGACCAACTGCGAAAAATGGGAATTCGCACCATTATGCTCACCGGAGATAACCGAATTACAGCATCAGTAATTGCCGATGAAGCAGGCGTTGACGACTTCATTGCCGAAGCAACTCCCGAAGACAAAATCGACGTAATTCGCAAGCAACAAGCCGAAGGCAAATTAGTCGCAATGACGGGAGACGGAACCAACGACGCACCCGCACTAGCTCAGGCAAACGTAGGACTCGCGATGAATTCTGGAACCCAAGCAGCGAAGGAAGCAGCGAACATGGTGGACTTAGATTCTGACCCCACAAAACTAATTGATTTAGTTACAATTGGCAAACAATTGCTGATTACTCGCGGCGCGCTGACCACATTTTCCCTAGCCAACGATATCGCTAAATATTTTGCAATTATTCCGGCAATATTTTCCCCTGTTGGCGCTTTGAACGTCATGGGTTTAGCCAGCGGTCAATCTGCGGTTTTGTCGGCATTAGTTTACAATGCTTTGATTATTCCCGCTTTGATTCCCCTAGCATTAACCGGGGTAAAATTTCGACCTTTGAGCGCCAACCAACTGTTGCAGCGGAACATTTTAATCTACGGATTGGGCGGGGCAGTCGCGCCGTTTATTGCCATCAAAATTATTGATGTTTTGATTACCGCCGTTGGGCTAGCATAGATCGGGAAAGCATGACAAGGATTTTGAGACGGATACACGGATTAATCTCGTTCCCCGGCTCTGCTGATGAACGCATATCCAGAGGCTCTGCGTCGATTTTTCCCAAAAAATAATCCAATAGAAAGACAGATATTTATTCCCAAAATAAGGAGAATTCATGAAACGGAATAATTGGCTGAATGATATTTGTCCCAGAGATTTCCAAGAAAACGTTGAGTTAGCACAAATGCTTTGGCAGCGCCACCCAATCCCGGTGCAGCTATTTCTAGTGATGTGTTTCAATGCTATAGTTGCCCCCGCTGTCTACGCTGCTGCAGGTGAAGATTTGACCCGAAAAGCTGTCTGGGGTTTAAGTCTCCTAGGTTTGGTGATTATCGCCCTTTCTATTTACTTGTTCGTAGTCATCTTTCAACCGGAAAGATTTTAGTCAATAATTAACCCTTAGCAAATAACCGATCGAGGTAATTTATGAGAGAAATAATTAGAGCCATTCGCCTTACCCTGGTTTTGTGGGGAATTACAGCTATTATTTACCCTTTAATCTTGCTAGTAATCGGCCAAATTGCCTTCAACTCCCAGGCAAACGGCAGCTTAATTACCAACCAAGGAGTTGTAGTTGGCTCTGCTTTAATCGGTCAGCCTTTCTCCTCAGAAAGATATTTTTGGGGTCGTCCCAGCACCACCAATTACAGCAGCTTTGTGACAGAAAATTACGATCCGACAAAGGGAGAAAATGTTAGTCAAAGAACAGGCGTTTCTGGTGCTAGCAACCTGGCTCCAAGTAACTCGGATTTGCTGAAGCGAGGTAATCAAAAAGAGGGTTTTCAAGGGGTGCAACTTGAATTAGATCGCCTCAACAAAGCTGGTATCAAACCAACTGCTGATTTAGTCTACACCTCTGGTTCTAGCCTCGATCCGCACATTAGCGTAGAGGCAGCTCGATCGCAAATTCAGCGGATAGCAACAGTGCGATCGCTCAATCTTAATCAAGTAGAAATGTTGGTAGCCAAAAATACAGATGGTAGATTTATCGGCATTTTCGGTGAACCGGGAGTTAACGTCCTGAAACTAAATTTGGCTCTCGACCGTTTACAATAGTTTACAGTCAATAGTCAGTAGTCATTAGTCATTAGTCATTAGTTATTAGTTATTAGTAGCAACAAACAACCGCCAACTGACAACAGACAACAGACAACAGACAACAGACAACTGACAATCGCCAACTGACAATCGCCAACTGACAACTCACTACTCAGCTATGATTCACTCTAGCGAAATTACCAACAATCCAGACGCGGTTTACGCCCAACCAAACCGCACTTACGATCGCACCACCCGCCGGGGAAAGCACAAAATATTTATCGGCATGGCCCCCGGTGTCGGCAAAACGTTCCGAATGCTGGAAGAAGGACACAGGCTCAAATCTGAAGGCATTGATGTGGTAATTGGACTGTTAGAAACTCACGGTCGGAAAGAAACAGCAGCTAAAGCAGAAGGATTGGAAGTAGTACCCAAAAAACAAATGCGGCGCGGCGAAAAAATGCTCACCGAAATGGATACAGATGCTGTCATCGAACGCCGTCCTCAATTAGCATTAATAGACGAACTGGCTCATACAAACATTCCGGGTTCTCTGAGAGAAAAACGATATCAAGATGTCGAACAAATTCTCAAGGCTGGAATTGATGTTTTCTCCACCCTCAACATTCAGCACATAGAAAGTCTCAACGATTTAGTAGCTCGAATTACCGGAGTTGTAGTGCGAGAGCGAGTACCCGATCGCGTCCTCGAAGATGCTGACGAAATAGTCGTTGTCGATGTCACGCCAGAAACTTTAGAAGAAAGGTTGCTTGAAGGCAAAATTTATGCTCCCGAAAAAATTGAACAATCTTTAGAAAACTTTTTTCAGCGCCGTCATTTAATCGCTTTGCGAGAACTCGCCCTGCGAGAAGTCGCAGACAATGTGGAAGACGACGCAGCAACTTTAAAAGGTCAATCTTGCAACATTCACGAACGAGTTTTAGTGTGCATCTCGACTTATCCGAATTCTTTGCAACTGCTGCGGCGGGGCGCGAGGATTGCTAGCTATATGAATGCCCCATTTTATGCTGTGTTTGTCAACGATCCAGACCGATTTTTAACAAAAGCAGAAAGCTTGCACGTTGAAACTTGTGAGAAACTCTGTCAAGAATTTAAGGGGCAGTTTTTGCGGGTAAACGGCACTAATATAGCCAAAGCAATTTCGGAGGTAGCGAAACAGTATCGCATTACTCAAATTGTGATCGGCGAAAGCCAGCAATCCCGCTGGAAATTGCTGCTGCGGGGTTCTTTGACTCAACAGTTAGTGCGATCGCTCAAACACGTAGATTTGCACATCATCGCTACTGAAAAAAGTCAGTAGTCATTAGTTATTAGTCAGTAGTTGTGAGTTGTTAGTTATTTTGCAGAAAAACTGCAACTTTTGGAGGATAGGTGAATCTAGCGGGTGGTGGATGCTGCAGAAGCTTTTATCTGTCAAGATTGCACTTGGTAAACCTGATTAAAAGTGCGATCGCTATGGTGGATGATTACATTCTCAACTTGCTAGTTATTGGCATCCTCCTGCTTACCGTTACCTTGGGTTCCGGCTGGATTTCGCGATTGCCTGTATCTTATGCCTTAATTTATCTCATTGTCGGTATCGGATTGGGGCCCTACGGCATCAAGCTGATTGACTTGCGTCCCGAAGCTGAATTTTTAGAAAGACTTACAGAATTTGTAGTTATTGTTTCTCTGTTCAGTTGCGGCTTAAAAATGAATCGCCCACTGCAACTTTGGGCCTGGAATTCCACAGCGCGGCTGATCGGTTTTTTAATGCCAATTTCGATTTTTGCTGTTGCTGCGATCGGTCATTGGTTTGTGAAATTAGATTGGGGCCCGGCGATTTTACTGGGAGCAATTCTCGCTCCCACCGATCCAGTTTTAGCCTCAGAAGTTCAGTTAGCTCATCTAGACGATCACGATGAATTGCGCTTTGGTTTAACATCGGAAGGCGGTTTGAACGATGCTTTAGCTTTTCCCTTTGTTTATTTCGGAATTTATGCACTAAAAGATAACAACTGGCCGAACTGGTTTTCGCAGTGGGTAGCAGTTGACTTGATTTGGGCGATCGCCGCAGGTATCGTTATGGGAATTTTAGTAGCTAAAGCCGTCACCTGGGTCGATCGCCAACTCCAACACTATAGACCGGCCGATCAATTAATGGAAGATTTCATTGCTCTCAGCACAATTCTGCTTACATATTCCCTCACAGAAGTAGTCAACGGCTACGGATTTCTCGCAGTTTTTGTAGCAGGAATTGTGGTGCAGCGGAGTTACCGCAACCCAGAAAAGCCGCTTTCCCAACTGCACTTTACCGAGCGCATAGAAAAGTTAATGGAAGTAGCAACTATTTTACTATTAGGTTCACTTTTGCGCCTAGAACCTATGTTGGCATATGGAGGTTACTCCCTCTTAGTAGCTGGATTGTTAATTTTTTTAATCCGGCCTGTGGGAGCTTGGATTAGTACGATCGGCAGTCCTTTGCACCCAGCCAACCGCTGGCTTTACGGTTGGTTCGGCATTCGTGGTGTCGGTTCTATCTATTATCTTACATATGCTTTGGGTAAAGGTTTGAAAGGCGAAACGGCAGAAAAAATTGCCTGGATTACCTTTTCAACCATCGTACTTTCTGTGATTCTGCACGGCATTACTTCTACCCCGTTAATGAACTGGTACGAGCGCCGAATCAAACCTGACGTACCAGATTTAATTTAATTCAGTCACTAACCTCATATAGATTGTATGCCATATTTGTAGGGACACGGCAGTGCCGTGTCCTTACCCGGCTCAGCGAATTTCACGAAATACTCTAAACTGGTTTGACACCAATTAATAAAGCGAGTTCCCGCCACTTCCAATAACAATCTGCATCGGTAAAACCAAGTTCTCTAAACCAGCGCAATTGCGTTTCGACATCTAGCAATTTATTAGATGGATCGTCTGGCGAATCGCTAATACCGATCGCCTCTCGAAATTTATCATGCAAAGCGGGAGTTGGTGATGCTACGTGCTCCAAATTGCCAAAAATGCCTCCCGGTTCCAAAAGCTCGAAAATCTCGGTGTAAAGCGAACGTTTGCGATCGTCTGCTACATGATGAATCGCAAAACTAGAAACAACCGCATCAAACTTGCCCAAATCCGCCGGTAGCGATTCGTCAAAATTGTGTTCGATTACCGTGACATTCTGGTCATCAGCAAAGCGAATTCTGGTTTTTTCCAGCATTGTCGGCGAAAAGTCGATCGCCACACATTCCACATTTGGTCGATCGCACTTAAGCAGACCCAGCAACCGCCCGTCTCCCGTACCCACATCCAGAATTCGCTTCACATTTTTCGGCACTTCCTCCAACAAAACCGCTTCACCTTCAGTGCGGTGAGGAATACCATCAGCCTTAGCCAGATACCACAAAGCGTGTTCCGCCGAAGTCCAAAGATTCACTTGACTCATAAATTCTCAACTCTCATAAACTTCGCCATTTTTGTGAGTAAAAATCCAACCATTATCCGTAGCTTTGGCAATTAAATCATCATCGGGATATTCGGCACTATCTCCCGGAGTGCGATCGCCCATTTCCAGATAAACAACATCTGCATTGCTGCGGTTGACTAAATGATGCCCATCTGAATCACCCGCGCGAAAACCCGCAGCCATACCCGGTTTCAGCACCTGCTCTCCCGAATTTGCAATCAGAGTAACTTCCCCTTCCAGAACATAGATTAACTCATCTTGACGAGTGTGCCAATGCCTGAGAGCAGAACAACTTCCCGGCGCAAGTCTCACCAAATTCACCCCAAAATTCTGCAACCCGGCAGCATCGCCCAAGCGTTTTTTAACTCTCCCCGCAACAGCAGATTGGAATTGCTGAGGGTACTTAGAACCCGTAATTTCCGGCACGTTTTTAGGGTCAATAATCATATAACAAAGCTGACCGCAGTTGTGAGTTTTTTCTTCTTTCTCTTGCTTGGCGTCCTAGGGTTTACGCGCGGCTTCGCCTAACGCGCCTTCGCGGTTCGTTTTTCGGTTTTTATTATTACAAAACACGCTTAAATTCAAGATAAATACAATTTTATAGCACTTACCAGATCCCCGCCACTCTCGCCTCCCACCTCCGACAGTTCCCCCAACTCATTAAGAATGTGTTATAAATATTGAGATTCATTAAGAAATATTGCTCAAATGCTCGTTTCCCCCTCCGGCGTCAGCAAACTCAAAGAATCTTTAAAAGAAAAAGTATTCTTTGGGAATGAGCCAACCCCCGAACTCATAGCCATCTTACTGATTTACTTCGTCCAAGGCATTCTCGGACTAGCCCGCTTAGCCGTCAGCTTCTTTCTCAAAGACGAACTCGGCATGAGTCCGGCAGAAGTCTCGGCCATGCTGGGCGTCGTAGCCCTGCCTTGGATTATCAAACCCGTGTTCGGGTTCATGTCCGACGGCTTGCCGATATTCGGCTACCGCAGACGCCCTTACATCGTCCTCTCCGGGCTGCTGGGAACCTTAGCATGGGTGAGCCTCGCAACAATTGTACACACACCGCTGGCAGCTACAGGCGCGATCGCCCTGAGTTCCCTCTCCCTCGCCGTCAGCGACGTAATCGCCGACTCCCTGGTAGTCGAAAGGGCCAGAAAAGAATCAGTTACCGACGCCGGTTCCCTGCAATCCTTGTCTTGGGGCGCAGCTGCCCTCGGCGGACTAATTACCGCCTACCTCAGCGGTTCCCTGCTGCAACACTTCAGCACCCACACTATCTTTTTAATCACTGCATCTTTCCCGCTAATTGTATCAGCAACAGCTTGGTTAATTGCCGAAGAAAAAACCGACAAAAGAACCGACTTTGATACAGTCAAAGACCAATTCAAACAACTACGGCAAGCTGTTACCCAAAAAACAATTTGGCTGCCCACAGCCTTTCTCTTCCTTTGGCAAGCCACCCCAAGCTCAGACTCCGCCTTCTTCTTTTTCACCACCAACGAATTAGGCTTTCAACCAGAATTTCTCGGCCGAGTGCGCCTCGTTACCAGCATTGCCGCCCTCGCCGGGATCTGGCTGTTTCAACGCTTCCTCAAAACAGTTCCATTTCGAGTAATTTTTGGCTGGTCAACCGTCCTTGCGGCTGTTTTGGGCATGACTACTTTATTATTAGTAACTCATGCCAACAGAGCTTTAGGAATTGACGATCAATGGTTCAGCATCGGAGACAGCCTGATCCTGACAGTAATCGGACAAATTGCTTATATGCCGGTGCTCGTACTCTCCGCCAGATTGTGTCCCCCAGGCGTCGAAGCAACTTTATTTGCCGTGTTGATGTCAGTCACCAACTTAGCAGGACTTATTTCCCACGAAGGCGGCGCACTTTTGACCCACTTGCTAGGAATTACCGATCGCAATTTCGATAACCTCTGGCTGCTAATTGTCATCACAAACCTCTCCACACTTCTGCCCCTACCCTTCTTAAATTGGCTGCCCGCCGATAGTACAGAAAGCGCCGATCCAAATTCTCAAAAGTCTCTTCCCGTATTAGAACCAGAAATCGGCAGTTCCAAGCCAGGCGGACAGCATTTCATGCCCGAATACTTTCCCGACTTAGTACCCACAGTAAGGTCACAAAGCCGCACCGCAGACAGCAAATAAACGCAGGCACACACGGATTTTGACACGGATACACGGATGAATTTAACTGTGTTTCCCAATTCTCCGATTTTCCTTCTCTCTGCGCCCTCTGTGTTCTCGGCGGTTAAATCAATAAAAGCTTATTCTACCAATGCCAAACTTACAGATTTCTCAACCTCAAACCGCAGCTCAAAACGTATCATACGATCGCACAGACTGGCAGCGCGGGTACGAATCCCAACCCAACGAATCCGACTACTGGATTGACGACATAGAAGGCGAAATCCCCGCCGACTTGCAAGGCACATTCTTTCGCAACGGGCCCGGATTATTAGAGGTCAACGGCCAACGCATCCACCACCCGTTTGACGGTGACGGGATGGTTTGTGCGATCGCAATATCCGAAGGCCGCGCCCATTTCCGCAACCGATTCGTCCGCACAGAAGGCTATCTCGCCGAACAAGAAGCCGGAAAAATTCTCCACCGAGGCGTTTTCGGCACACAGAAACCAGGGGGTTGGCTAGCCAACATCTTTGATGTCAAAATCAAAAACATTGCCAACACCAACATCATTTATTGGGGCGACAAACTGCTAGCACTTTGGGAAGCCGCACAGCCCTACAGACTCGACCCCCGCACCCTAGAAACACTCGGCTTAGATACTCTAGACGGCATCTTGGAACCCGGTGAAGCCTTCGCCGCCCACCCCAGAATTGAAAAAGGGAAAAATGGCAAAGGAGACAGATTAATCAACTTTTCCGTCAAACCAGGTTTGTCGAGTACAATTACCATTTACGAACTCGACGAAAGCGGCAAACTTTTGCAGCGTCACGCCCATGCAATACCGGGTTTTGCCTTCCTGCACGACATGGTAATTACCCCGAATTACTGCATATTCTTCCAAAATCCCGTCAGCTTCAATCCGCTGCTTTTCGTGTTAGGATTTCGGAGTGCCGCCCAGTGTATTCAATTTTCGCCAAACAAGCCAACGCAAGCAATTTTAATTTCCCGCAACGGCACTGACGAGGTAAAGATATTAGAAACTGAACCTTGTTTTGTCTTCCACCACTGCAACGCATGGGAAGAAGGAGACGAAGTTTTTGTTGACTCAGTTTGTTATGAATCGTTTCCAAATGTAGAAGAGGACGGCGATTTTCGCGAGGTTGATTTTGACAGCGTTCCAGCGGGCGAATTGTGGCGGTTTAAGTTAAATTTGCAAGACAAAACCGTGCAGCATCAAGTTGTTGAAACTCGGTGCTGCGAGTTTCCAACTCTGCATCCCAATAATGTCGGACAACCTTACCGATATCTTTATATCGGTGCTGCTGATGCTCCCACTGGGAATGCTCCTTTGCAAGCTATCCTCAAAATTGATTTTGTGACTGGTGAAAGGCAAATTTGGAGTGCGGCGCCGCGCGGTTTTGCGGGGGAACCGGTGTTTGTTACCCGTCCCGATGCTGTTGCCGAGGATGACGGCTGGCTGCTGGTTTTAATGTATGATGCAGCTAATCATCGATCGACCTTAGTGATTTTAGATGCTCGCGACATCACCAAAGGACCCCTAGCGCGCTTGCATTTAAAACAGCACATTCCCTACGGCTTGCACGGAAGTTTCACGCCAAATGTATTGCTTCCTATCGGTTCGTAGTTCGGCTACTATGGGCGGGCAGAATGCCCACCCCACAAAAAAGAAAATTGAACTCTTGTGGAACAGGCATCTTGCCTGTTCCTAAACAAGTAATTGAGAATGCTCTAATATCTCACTTTTAACCGAATTTAGCTATGAGCCAGGGGTTTACACCCCTGGCTGACTGACTGCGGAGAGTGCGGGAAATACTAACAACAATTTACACAGAAAAATCCATAGTAAATGCAAACAGTCAACAAATTTAATCTAAAAAAAATACTTATTTTAATTTGCAGTCTGGTCGCAATTTTGGCAATCATCTTATCTATTTATTCTCACAATGCTAACGCTCAAGAGCCTTATAATCCCTCTCCAGAAAGCACTGTAGCGTCCAAAGGCTTGGTTGAGGTCAAAATGACATTAATTGCCGTTGATCCCATTAAAAACGAACTAGAAGCCCGCTTGCAGTTTGAACTCAAAGGTATCTATAAAAAAGGGCCAACTTACCCGGCGCAAGACTTGTTAATGACAGTTAACGGCGCAAACGTACAAGATTCGGAAATTACCTTTAAAGAAGGCAAACCGATGATTGTCCCTGCATTGAAGTTTAACTTAGTCAAAGGAAAAATTAACAATTACCCATTTGACAGGCACATTGCTAAAGTAGCTATTTCGATTGACCCGCTGCCTTCAATTGGTAAAAAGTTTGCTCCCTTTGAACTGAATCCCGTGCCGCTGGAATTTAATTTTCATGCCGATGTTCCCGGTTTCGACATCAGCTATAAGCCGATGGAAGAGAATTCATCTATTTTTATTTATATCGATGTTTCTGCAACTCGATCACTGCCGGTGAAATTCTTTGCGTTAGTAATAATTGTGATCATGTGGGTGCTGTCAATTATGGCGCTTTTGCTAGCATTGAAAGTGATGAAATCAGGCAAGTTGCCGGAAGTGGGAATGTTGAGTTGGACTGCTGTCATGCTGTTTGCTTTTCCAGCGATTCGCAACGCTCAACCGGGGGTGCCTCCCGTGGGAACTGCCAGCGATTTCCTTTCCTTTTTTTGGACGGAAATTATAGTTGTGGTGGCGTTGGTGATTATCGGTAGCTGTTGGTTAAAGCGGTATCATCCGCCGATTGAATGATTTTAGATTTTAGATTTTATATGGGAATAATTTACCCCCGATATAAATCAGGGGGCTTGTAGCTTTGATACTTTCACTTAACAGCCAACAGTCAACTGTTAACTACATTCAAAAATTCAATTTTTGACTTCCAAATTCTCAATATCCTTTGCGGGTACGCCCAAACCGCGCAAGATAGTAAAAGCCATAATTCTATATCCCGATTGATTTGGGTGCACTCCATCTGCCGCCAACAAATTCAGAGTCTTGCCCGCGTGCTTTTGATACGTGCCGATAACTTCCCGAAAAGGCGCATTCAAATCAATAAACAAGCACTGATTCTCTAACGCAATTTCTCGCATCGCGGCAACATACTGTTGCAACCTGCGATTTTCTGGGCCGTCGATACTTTCCCCTATCAGAGTAGGAGAAAGCAGTACAAGTCGAATTCCTGCGGCTTTTGCGGCCAGCACCATTTGAGTTATTTTCTCCCGATATTCTGCCACTTGCACTCCTGCGGACCAGTTGCCTTCCGGATAAAACTGATTGTTTGGGAAGTCGAAGAAAGCGTTCCAAACGTCGTTTACTCCGACATTAATCATCACTAAACCTGGCTTTTGATCGATCGCATCTTTCTGGAAGCGCGCTTGCATATCAGTCGATTTGTTACCGCCGATCCCGGCGTTGATGATTTCGATTTTGCGATCGGGATAAAGGGCATTCAGATAGCGTTCCAGCAGCCAAACGTAACCTCCGGGGTATTTCCCCGCCTCGGTGATGCTGTCGCCCACTATCACAATTTTGCGCTTGCCGGTGAGCAAGTTCTGGATTTCTGGTGCCGGCGTTGCTTGGGATACGGATTCTTTAAACACTGGAATTAAGGAGTGAGGAAGGTTGAAGGCGATAACAGCAGCAATTACGGCAATGGCAAGTCGAATTAAAAATTGCCTCAGCCGGGGTTTGGGACGGGGCGATAGCGCATTGGGAGACATTACGCAGATTCCTATTAAAACTCTAACTATTTATGTCTGCAATAATATTATCCATTTCAGGGGTTTTTGTCACTTATTTCAATAACTCAGTCATGGACTAACAAAAACCTGGTTTGGACGCCACATCCTAAGTTATAAGCCTTAAGGCAGAAACCTGGTTGTTGACCCCGCCTGCGTAAGCTATACAGGTGAAATTACTGAGGTTTTTGTTGCCCCGATCAGTCCGTGTAATTGCCATCACAAAAAAGTTCGCCCAATGTCACATGATTTCTGCTACTTACGGCACAACTTTAGCAGGTGTTCGCGGTTTATAATATTATTGATTAGTTCAGGAAACAACTTTTCATGTGAGGTTAAAGCAATGGTAGCAAATTCAAATTTTTTATATCCTCAAAATCGCTATTACGGTGAGGTAAAACCAGAGAATTTGGTATTTAATGCGAATTTACAAGAGTTTTCTCAGCGAGTGGGTTACATCAGTTCCTTGACATCTAACGGTAAAATCTCTGTGGAACAGGCATTTACTCAGATCCAAACACTGTGGGAACAGGTGGAAAAGTCGAAAAAGCAGTTGGGAATTGGCGAAAATCCATTTTCAGCTTGAATAATTAGCGGTTGGCTTGGAAGTTGAGTGACGCGCCATTGATGCCGATCGATTATTCCACAGCTTAAGATGAAAAAGTAGCTAGTGCCGCTCGACCTTTTTGCCTATGAGTTCCGATTTAGTACCCCTCCTTCCCAAAGTATCCGTCGGCCGCCGCGCCGCGGCCCTCTGCATCGACGGAATCGCTGTTTGGCTGCCCAGTTTGCTTCTGGGCAATAATGCGATCGTCCAAACCATATTTTTTGTTTTGCTGTGGCTGATCATGCGCGTAGCCATCGTCAGGAAAAACCAAGGTCAAAGTCTGGGGCGCTGGGCCTTGGACATGAAAATTGCCGATACAAGATTCCAACGGACTCCCGGATTCCAAGAACTGTGCAAGCGCGAAGCCTTACTGGGCTTTTGCGCCGCCTTAGCCTTCGCAGGTATAGCTGGGCTCACATCTACCAACGCTGCCGTCCTGCTGCTGATGCTGCCCCTGGCGATCGACTGTAGCGTTGCCCTCACCTCCGCCGAAAGGTTTCCCCAAGCTTTCCACGATCGCATCGGGGGGACGATGGTCGTCGGAACCCGCCGCGGCTACTCCCTCGACATCAAAGTTAGAAGATTGCTTGACCAAGTGCAGAGCAATGTGAGAAGATAATAAATTGTGTTTAAATTAGTCGAAATTTATTTAGAATTATGGCTAAAGGCGTCCGCATCATAATTACTCTAGAGTGTACTGAGTGCCGTACTAACGTAAGCAAACGCTCAAAAGGCGTGTCTCGGTACACCACCACCAAGAACCGTCGCAACACGACGGCGCGGCTGGAACTCAAAAAGTTCTGCCCCCATTGCAACAGCCACACTGCCCACAAAGAGATCAAGTAGATCAGTTGTCAGTTGTCAGTTGTCAGTTGTTATTGGTCAACAGACAACAGTCAACAGTCAACAGTCAACAGTCAACAAAAAACAGTCAACAAAAAACAAACCATGACTTACTTTCGCCGGCGCGTTTCGCCCATCAAACCAGGAGACCCGATCGACTACAAAGATGTCGATTTGCTCAAAAAATACGTCACAGAACGCGGTAAAATCTTGCCCCGCCGGATTACCGGTTTGACTGCCAAACAGCAGCGAGACCTGACCAGAAGCATCAAAAGAGCAAGAATTGTAGCTTTGATGCCCTTCGTAAACCAAGAAGGTTAACAGGATTTGGGATTTTGGGTTTTAGATTTTGGACTGGGAATAAGGCTTGCGCGAAAACAACGTCTTTCTGTCATTAAGAGTGCAGCAAGAATGCAGCGAAATAATCGCGAAATAGGGTTAAGAGTCGCCGCAGCGCAAGTCTTAATCACAAGTCAAAAGTTAAAAAAGAAGCAAGAAGAAAGAACAACTTTTTAGATTTTAACTTTCACAATTGACCAGAAAAATTGCCAATATCCAAAATCTAAAATCGCAAGCTCGAAACTCGATAAGTGGCTACTGTAAAAATCCAAAATCTCAAATATAAAGCTGGCAAGTGGAGAAGGGAACGTTAGTAGAATTTAGAGTGCACGGCGACCGCCGTCTGGCAGTTGCCGATCGCCCCGACGGCAAGAAAAACTGGGTGGTGGTAGACGAAAACGGTCAACCGCACAGCATACCGCCCAAACAAATCAGCTACGAAGTAGTCGGAGAAACTTACAAACCCTCCGATATTCCCAAATTTCTCAAAGAAGTAGAAGCATACTCAGATCCGTCGAGTTTGGAAGTCGCTTGGGAACTTTTAGTCGGTGACGGAGAAACAGCAGATCCCGAATCCCTGGCAAAGCTGTTATTTTCTGAGAGTAGTGCGGCCCAGTGTTACGCGGCTTACTGTTTGCTATCAACAGACAAACTGTATTTTAAACAAAAGGGCGATCGCTACGAACCGCGACCCGCCGCCCAAGTAGCCGAAATCAAACACCAGCAAGAAGTAGAACAGCAGCGACACCAAGAATCCCAAGGATTTTGGGATCGAGTCAAACAGCGGCTGGCAGGGGAAAATGTAGATTGGGAACACAGCGATCGAACTCGCCTCGACGCCCTAGAACGCTTTGCCCTCCTCGGAGAAGAAGCAACGCACCGCACCCCAGCCTTAGAAACTTTAGCCAGCTTACAACGATCCGAAAACCCTGAAGCAGCATTTGGTCTCCTAGTCGAGCTCGGCCTCTGGAGTACCCACGAAAACCTGTTTTTGCGGCGCAGCCAAATTCCCCTACAATTCTCCGCAAAGGTATTAGAAGTGGCCCAACGCTGCCTAGAAAATCCCCCAACCGACTCCGACACAAATCGTCTCGATTTAACTCACCTCAAGGTTTACACGATCGACGACGAAAGCACCACCGAAATCGACGACGGCCTCAGCTTAGAATTCCTCGAAAACGGCCAGCAGCGGATCTGGATACACATCGCCGATCCCACCCGCTTGCTTTCCCCCGGAGACGAACTCGACCTCGAAGCCAGAAAGCGCACCACTACGGTTTACCTGCCCACGGGAATGATCCCCATGTTTCCCCCAGCTTTGGCAACCGGGCCGATGAGTTTAATTCAAGGCAAAGAGTGCAGCGCGCTCAGCTTCAGCGTCACCTTAGACGAAATCGGCGCGGCTCAAGATTACAGCATCCACATCAGCACCATAAAACCCACCTACCGCTTGACCTACGATGACGTAGATGAAATGCTGGAGTTGGGAATCGAAGCAGAACCGGAAATAGCAGCGATCGCCTCTGCAGCAAAACTGCGCCAAAAATGGCGGGAAGCCCAAGGCGCAATCAGCATTTTCATGCCAGAATCCGTCATCAAAGTCAACGGCGACGACATCAAAATCCACGTCATCGACGACTCCACAGCCCGGATGCTAGTAGCCGAAATGATGATTTTAGCAGGCGAACTAGCCGCCCGCTACGGTCAAACTCACAGCCTGCCCATACCCTACCGCTATCAGCCACAGCCCGAACTCCCTCCCGATGAAGAACTGCTAGCCGTTCCCGCAGGCCCCGCCCGCGCTTGCGCTGTGCGTCGGTGTATGCCCCGCAGCGAAATGGGCCTCACCCCCGGACGCCACGCCGGCTTGGGTTTGGAATTATACACCCAAGTTACTTCCCCGATCCGCCGCTATACCGATTTGCTGACTCACTTCCAAATCAAAGCCCACCTGCGGGGCGAACCCCTACCTTTTACTGCTGAAGAAATACAGGACATTGTGATGTGTCTAGGCACTGCAGTTAAAGAAGCATCCACCGTAGAACGCCAAACAAACCGCTATTGGGGATTGGAATATTTGCGGCGCAACCCCGATGAAGTTTGGGAAGCTTTAATGCTGCGCTGGCTGAGGGAAGACAGCAATCTCGGATTGATTTTATTGGAAGATTTGGGTTTAGAATTGGCAATGCGATTTGGTCGATCGGTCGCCATAGGCGATCGGCTAGAAGTCAAAGTCACCCACTGCGATCCGCGATCGGATGTCATTAACTTCCAAGAAATGATCTTTGAAGCCGCACAATAGGATTTGAGATTTGAGATTTTAGACTGCAAAAATCTGCGTTGAAGGCTGAAACTGAGGATAAATCTCGTTTTTAGTCGAGTTTCCGACCGAAAGCATCCAGGATACAAGCCCCCGGCTTCATTCCTGGAGAAATAAAAAACCTGTATCCGATGAAAATTGCTCCCCGAACTTATCCGTGGGGTCAATTCTAAAATCTAAAATCTAAAATCTAAAATCTAAAATCTAAAATCGATTGACCCCCTCGCATCCCCCTTGTCAAGGACAGGGGGGTAAAAAAGATGATGGTTTCATATCTAGTCCTGTAAAATAATCGTAATTCTGGTCAAGGCGAGTTCACCCCCGATCTGTAATATAAGCCAGAAATCCTCTAAACCCGCCCCGACCAAAATATTGGGGTCGATCGACTGGACATGATATTCAATTCAAGACGGGTAATACTTTTGACGTTAAATTGACACGCTTTGCTATCTCCTCTCTTCCTCCGTGTCCTCTGTGTCCTCTGCGGTTAATAAAAAAACTTCAGCATCATAAAAATTGGAAAATTTTACCGCAGCCTAGTAATCTAAAATTTAAAATTTAAAATCGCAAAATGCCCAATTCAATTAGCCAAGTTCAGCCGCCGCTGGAATTCATACCCCCAGCCTACAACCCGCTAGTGGTGCAAGGTTGTAAGCAAATTTTCCCGTGGTGGCTGCGATTTCGGACGAGTATCAGCCACGTTCAAGCCGAAAACGTCGAAACCCTCGCCGAACTATTCCACCAATTTCAAAATCAGAAAGTTCGCTTCTTGCTAGCCTTCCGCCATCCCAACTCAGACGATCCCTACTGTTTGGGACAACTAATTTGGAAACTCGTTCCAGAGGCAGCGCGCGCCAAAGGCATTCCCCTGCAATTCCCGGTACATTCCCACTTTATCTACGATCGCGGCATTCCCCTGTGGGCCGGTGCAGGAGTCGGCTGGTTGTATTCCCAACTCGGTGGCACTCCGATTGTTCGCGGCAAGATCGATCGTGCCGGATTGCGATCGGCCCGCAATTTATTTGCCAACAGCCAATTCCCGATCGCCGCCGCCCCAGAAGGCGCTACCAACGGTCACAATGAAATAGTTAGCCCCCTCGAACCGGGAATAGCTCAAATGGGCTTCTGGTGCGTTGAAGATTTGCTGAAAGCCGGACGCACTGAAAAAGTTGTAATTGTGCCGATCGGCATTCAATACCGCTATATCAACCCACCTTGGCAACCCCTAGAAAAACTTTTAACTCAATTAGAAATTGATTGCGGACTGCCACCATTAGATCGCACCGAAATCGAAAATTTAAATACTGCAAATTCCGATCCCGAAAACCACAATCACAAATTCCAATATTTGCGCCTGATTCGACTGGGCAGCCATTTGCTAGCAGTAATGGAAGAATTTTACAGCCGTTTTTATCATAAAACTTTACTGCCTGAAACATCTATTTTGACATCATTATCGCTACCAGAAAAAATGGGAAATGATTCGGGCAATGAAGTAATGATAGCTCGACTGAAAGCTTTGTTAGACGTGGGTTTGCAAGTAGCAGAAGAATATTTTAACTTAAAGCCCAAAGGCAGTTTAATAGATCGCTGCCGCCGTCTGGAACAAGCAGGCTGGGAGTATATTTATCGAGAAGATATCAAAGATATTGCAGCACTTTCTCCCTTAGAAAGAGGATTAGCCGATCGCCTCGCTGAAGAAGCAAGTCTTCGGATGTGGCACATGAGACTTGTAGAAAGTTTCGTGTCCGTCACGGGCAGGTACGTCGAAGAACAACTGACAGCAGAACGTTTGGCAGAAACAACTTTACTGCTGTGGGACGTACTGGCTCGCATCAAAGGGGGAAATCCTTTCGGTCGCCCCAAGTTGGGCAAACAGCAAGTACAAATGACCGTGGGCGAACCCATATCAGTGAGCGATCGTTGGGATCGATATCAAACCAGCCGCAGGTTAGCAGTTGCCGAACTCACTCAAGACTTACAATCAGCTTTAGAAGCAATGATTAAATCTTAATTACTCAGATAAACAAGAGCTTCTAGGGAAGAAGGAATATATATGTTTATTCACTACGTTTTTTTTGGTGAATTATAAACAAATTGTTATAGACTTTTGGAAGAGGTCTAATGAACCGCAAACCCTCGCTCGACAATGAACCAATAAAAATTAGCGATGACTAACAAACCTATCGATTTGTCTACTAACTCAATTAAGGTAAAACTGCTAAATAATTTAGCGCAGGAATTGCTCACACCACTCACTTCTGTCCTCGGCATGGCAAGCGTGTTGAAACAAGAAATTTATGGCCCCTTAACGAGCAAGCAAAAAGAATATATTGACGTAATCCAAGACAGCAGCCGCTCTTTGCGATCGCTAGTTGAAGAAATTTTGGAACTGGCAGAACTAGATGATTCTGCTTTCACCTTGAAGCGAACCGCAGTCGATATAGAAACTTTGTGCCAGCAGGTTGTAACAATCCTGTCCTCGGTGGCAAGTAGACGAGAGCAAGAAATTAATTTGTCGATGGGGCCCGGGTCGCGCATCTGGTTGGTAGATAAAGATAAGGTTCAGCAAATGCTGCACCACTTAATTTTTAGCATTATTCAATCTGCTGGGGCAGGCAGCGTGATTCGAGTCCACGTTTCTCGGAAAGAAGACGGTATCAACATCGGAGTTTGGGTTTTTCATCCTTGGTTAGGGGAAAGTTTGCCCCATGCTAAACTCTACACCGACTACTTGTTGAATGCCGGATCTGGTAGCGGTTCGCCATCGAACTCCGAAACCGACTCCCTCGGACTCGAACCGCAATTCCCGACACAGGGTTCGCAGCGCTTAACGCTGGCGTTTTCTGAGTTGGCGGCTTTGGTGGCACAGAATGCAGAGGATAGCGCACCTGTTTTAGCTGGTTACGGGGCGCGGGAACGCTTGGGGCTGCTGCTTTGCTGCCAATTGGTGGAAATTCAAGGCGGTCAACTCTCGATTCAAGGAACCCCGGAATCTGGATATCGCTACGTGCTCTGGCTGCCCTGCACAAATGCTACAGAATTGTTGGAAGGCTAAAGAAGGAAGAAGAAAGTTCGGCAACGGATTTCTAACGGATGTAACGGATGGAAAGAAGAAGGAAGAAGAAACAAGTCATTTGTTAATTAATACTGAGATGTTGCACCATTCTCAATAAGCCTATTAGGCGCGGGCTCGCGTGCCCCACCCACAAGAAATTTATTCTTTGGGGAGCCGACCAGAAAAGTCTTCAGGAAGAATGGCGCAAGATTGGAGTTACTACCAATTGTCCATGCTTTTAGACTCAATTCCCCATTCCCAATTCCCAATAATCAATCTAAAAATGAATTCAGTTTGGCAACAGTTAACTCTGGCAAATTTGCCACTCTCTCAGTGGCAAAGTAGAAGTTATTTATTCAATTTGGCGATCGGCTCTTTACGCAGTTGGCGGCAGAGTAGCTGGCTGATGCAGTGGGCAGAACCCTTGGGTTTTGTTTTGCTGGCCTTGACTTTCGGTTTGGCGCCGTTTGTAAACAATGCCTTGGTGGGGGTGTTGATGGCGGCTAGCGCTGCATTTTGGGTGCTGCTGACTGTTTCGGACGATCGCCCGATCGCCTTGAGGCCGATTCACTTGCTGGTACTGCTGTACTGGGGCATTGCCACCGTCGCAACCGCCATGTCGCCGGTGAAAGTCGCCGCTGCTACTGGTTGGAGCAAGCTAACGCTGTACTTGCTGTTTTTTGCGCTGATGGCGCGGATCTTGCGATCGCCCCGTTGGCGATCGTGGTTAATTGCCGTATTTTTGAACGTCGCTCTAGTTGTCAGTTTCTACGGCGTGCGGCAGTGGATTGATAAAGTGCCGCCACTAGCTACTTGGAACGATCCGACTTCTACTCAAGCCAATGTCACGCGAGTTTACAGCTTTCTGGGAAATCCTAACTTGCTTGGTTCCTATTTACTGCCAGCCATTGCATTGAGCGCCGCCGCACTTTTTGTGTGGAAAGGATGGGGAACAAAAATTTTAGCGCTGACGATGCTGATAGTGAATTGCGCGTGTTTGCGCTACACGGACAGCCGGGGTGCTTGGATTGGTTTTGTGGCTCTACTGGTGGTGTTTTTAGTGCTGCTGTGGTACTGGTACAGCCCTTTGATGCCTCGGTTCTGGCGAACTTGGGCGCTTCCGTTAGGGTTAGGAGGTTTGGCTGGGGCCTTAATTTTGGGAGTGGCTTTAGTTGAGCCTCTGCGCGATCGAGTTTCGAGTATGTTTATCGGTCGAGGTGACAGCAGTAACAATTTTCGGATTAATGTTTGGACGGCGGTGATTGACATGATTCGCGATCGACCCATTCTCGGAATTGGGCCGGGAAACACTGCTTTTAATAAAGTTTATCCGCTTTATATGAGGCCGAAATTCACTGCTTTGAGCGCTTATTCTGTGCTGCTGGAAATTGCGGTGGAAACAGGTTTTATCGGTTTAATGTGTTTCCTGTGGCTGATGACTGTCACCGTCAATCAAGGTTTGTTGCAGATAAAGAATCTGCGGGATGCACAATTTAAACTCTCTAGTTTAGAGGAAGCATCCCAAAATCCCCAATCTAAAATCCAAAATATAAAATCGAATCAGGGGTTTTGGTTGATAGGGGCGATCGCAACTTTAGCCGGCATGATGGCCCACGGTTTTGTCGATACCGTTTGGTACCGACCAGAAGTTAATATGCTGTGGTGGTTGATGGTGGCGATTATTGCTAGTTTTTACAGCAACTCACACCATCAGGAAGATTCAGCTTTGACCGAGGGCGAGTAGATAGAATTGCTGGCGGGGATTTTCTCCCCCCCCGGTGGCAGGGCGGTTTCATTCTCAGGGAAATCATCGTTTTGTAGGGGTAGTGCTACCCCTACTCCCCGTGCCTACCCCCTCCACGGATGATGAAATCGATGTTTCAAATATCGGGCATCTTCACGAGGGTTTGCCCCTAGGTCGAATGAAACAGCCCTGCGCCCGGTGTGGATTCCAGCAATAGCCGATACAGCAATGATTAAGAGTTATACCAGTGCAAAAAAAGAATGCAGCTTTATGCAAGCTGCAAACCATTATCGCCATAAGTTATTTCCAATTCTTCAATTATTAATCTCAAATCTCAAATGCTATAAGGTGCGGACGGGGCACCCTGCATACTACTACATACTACATACCTGTTGCTGTAAAGTGGTGATGGTACACTCTACAAAATTCATTGAAAATAACTCTTATGCTTCGCTATCCGAAGGCATGATGAATCTGGGACACGGATATTTTCCACCATCTCTATCTCTGCACCGCCGCCTCCTCGCTTGATTGGAGTCGAACGGCGTTTCGACTGATTCATTAACTGTAATTTTAAGAGTCGAAGGAGTTGGCAGTGCTGTTGAGGCTTGACTTAGCTTCAGCAGCGTTATAATTGCCAGTATGGTTGATGAAAACAAAACTGTGCGTTTCATTTATTTGTTTTTTCCTCGTTTAATCGTTGACGTGCCATCCCTATCCATATATCCTCATCGAATTCTTGAGAATCCGCATACTTTAGACAAATTTTCCACTGCGGTAGCGCTGCCTTAGTATTTTTCATTTTTTCTAGGACTTGCGCTTTTAAGCAGTAAGTTGCTGGTCCTTCACTATCAAGTTTAATCGCTTCATCCAGATGCTGCAATGCCTCTGAATATCGACCCTGTTCCAGGCGAGCCCATCCCAAGTTTTTGAGTAAAGAATATTTTACTTGATCGTCCTCAGCTAATTTCAAACCTTGCCACAGGAAGTGAACCGCAGCCGGATAGTTTTTTTGATCAACTATATATAATCTAGCCAGGTTGCTGTAAGCAGCAGGCAGACCGAGTTTTGCAGCTTGCAGATATTTTCCTCGGGCGCATTGTAAATCTTGCACCTCTTCGCAAAGCCATCCTAAATTATAAAGAGCTGTTCGGCTTTTTGGATCTACCCAGAGCGCTAACTCATATGCTTGTTGAGTATCAGCGAATCGATTGGCTTTGTAGTTTTCAAAAGCCATATTATTAAAAAAAGATGCCAGTTCCGGCAACCCAATTTGCCAGCCGCCAAAGCCTACAGCTAGCATCAGCAAAAAGGCTCCCAACTTGGAGTTCTGATGCTTTTTTCCTGGCTCTTTCATAGCATTGAAAATGTTAGCTAATGGTGTCATTTTTAGCATTTTTTAACTTGAGAGTTGAGCGATATTTTTTTTCCAGATTTAATTGCCACCCTAATGGCATATAAACGAAATGACTCAGGTTTGAGCCCATTTCTTATAAGAGTTTGTCAGTCCACAGCCGAATGCTTGGGTAATGCTCCCACTACCTAGATGTATTCGAGCATAGGTTAATCATTCCTGAGACTCCACAAGCCATCCGGATATTTTCAGGAAAAAGGAAGCGGGAAGCAGGAAGAAGGTGGAACTGTTCGCCTTGCCTAAGTAATAATACTTAGCTGACGGTCAGTCGATCGACAGTATGCGACAGTATGAGCAGATACAGCGTATTCCAGGTTTATGAAGTGTAGGAACTTACCCTGGGCCATTTCCCTACGGGGATGGAACGAGCTGGGGTGTAGTTCCTCAACTTGGAATCTTCTGTAAGATGGACTGCGGTGAAATAACTCTAATTAAGTTTGTAGTGAGGATAGAAGTCCTCAAAATTCTCAACGGGGTATATCGAACAATTTTATGATGAGTAATTAACCGAACTCGATTTAAAATAATCAATCAATAATCAGCAATCACCAATCATTAATCACTAATGACTGGTGACTAATAAACATCTCCAGAGACTAAATTTCAACCTTCGAGTAGCAAAGGTTTTGGTTTCTTTTTAGGAAAGGTCTAATGACTAATGACTAATGACTAATGACTAATGACTAAAATTGCTTCATCGCTCTTTCCATGTCCCGCTTGTCTTCGCGTTTCTTTAAATCTTCGCGCTTGTCGTACAGTTTTTTCCCTTTACCCAAACCGATATCAAGTTTTACCCAGCCGCCTTTCAAATACATTTTTAACGGCACTAAAGTCAAGCCTTTTTCTTCCACTTTGCCGATTAATTTGCGAATTTCCTGCTTGTGCATCAGCAATTTACGGGTGCGGCGGGGTTCGTGATTAAAATAGTTACTAGCACTTCTCCAAGGCGAAATGTGAACGTTAATTAGCCACAGTTCCCCGTTCCGAACTAAACCATATCCGTCCCGCAAATTGGCTTTTCCTTCCCGAATTGATTTGACTTCGGTTCCCTTTAATTCGATTCCCACTTGGTATGTCTCTATAATTTCATAGAGATGGCGCGCTTGTCGGTTATCGCTAACAATTTTGTATCCTGGGCTTTTTTCGCTCATTTTTACCTCCGCTAAGATTAATTATTATAACGCTAGCTTCTCTGTAGAGAAAATCGAAGCTTGACAAAACTTAAATAATCGGTCTGGACATTACCAATTTGGCTGAGCTAAGATGTCACCAACGTGAATGTCAAGCGGTATCATGCAGCGCACCAATATCACTGATTCTGCAATTCCAGATTCTGTTACTCCTCATCCTGCGGTTAATTTGGTTGGGCTGGCTCCTTTTTTGCTGGCGCTTGCTTGGTTTTGGGCCAATATCTCGGCTGTTAAGTGGCTGTTATCCTCGTTTGTTGAGATACCCACACTATATAAAATAGTAATTGGCTTCCTGATTGTAGCATTAGTAGTGCGATCGAGCGGGAACTGCGTTAGCGCAGCCCACGAAGAGGCTCGCCCGCCGGGATTTTCACCCAATTTCGTTTTGAGGCGATATCCGCTGCTGTTGATGTTGGGTGCGGGTATTTGCTCGATCGCCCTTCAGTACATAATTGATATCAAACAAATTACTGTCCTGCTATTTATCCTCGGAACTTACGGGCTGTGCGGCTTATTGGTGGAGCCGAACTTTTGGCGAAAAAACTTGCCAATAGCGGGATTCCTGGCTTGTATTTTACCATTTAATAGTCAGTTGAATAGCGGCTTAGGTTTGCCAGCGCGAGTGCTTACTGCTCAGGTAGTAGAACAGTTGCTCTCTATGCTGCACGTTGCGGCTATTTCTTCTTACGATATTATCGTTTTGGAAAACGGCATCGCTCAGGTTGACGTGCCTTGTAGCGGCATTAAAACCCTCTTAGTGGGAACGCTATTTTTGCTGGCTGCCACCTGGCTGGAAGGGCGTAAATTGAGTTTAAAATGGCTAGCAATCGGCGCTGCTAATCTGTTCATGTTGGTATGTGCTAACGTTGCGCGGGTTGCCGTGTTAGTCCTGGTCTCAGAAGTGTTTAACCAGCCAAAAATAGCAGAAATTATTCACGTTCCTCTGGGAATTGTCGGTTTAGTATGTGCTTCTTTTGTGACCTGGTTAATGCTGCAACGAGTACCGAAATTTCAGCCCAAAAAAAGCAGCGGTATTTCTGCAAAATCAAACTCAGAAATACTACAGAATCACCCTTTAGCCAAACCCGGAATAATTGCCGCAGTCATAGTTTTGGCAGTCATGGCTCAACTGTCTCATGTAGAAACGTCAAAAATGGCGATCGCACCTTTAAGATTGCCTGAATACATTAAATCAGAGTCGATTCCCCTGAATCCTAGCGAACAAAAATTCTTTGGCAACTATCCAGACACGCAAACACAAAAAATCAGATTTATCGCCGGCAACTTGCGCGGTTCCATGCTCACAGTAGCGAGCACATCCTGGCAAACTTATCACGCCCCCGAGTTGTGTTTTGTAGCGAGCGGAATTCCCGTCAATCGCATAGAAAAAAAACAATTAACTCTTTCAGTAACAGCCCGATGGCTGTCTCTCAAAGACAACCAACTATCTGCTGCATACTGGCTGCAATCGACCCAGAAAACTACCGATAACTTCTTGTCGCGCATCGGCAGCGATATTACCCATAAAAATCATACTTGGGTGCTAGTTTCCATTTTATTTGACAGATCCCTACAAGCAGAAAATAATGATGTAAAAGAGTTTGCTGGTAACGTCTACGATACCGTTAAACAAAGCTTACAAGGAGAAATGAATGAAAATCAAACAGGTATTTGATGGAGTTTTTCAAACAATTTTTTGGGTTTGGAATTTGACATTTTTATCGATTGTTTACTTGGGAATTTTGCCTCTTCTAGGAGTGCCCTTAATTCAGGCGACAATCGATGGCACTATCCCGCTAGAGTTTTCTTTGACGATGGCAGCTACGATCGCAGTACCCACTGTATGTACTGTAATAGGAGCTAGGCGTTTTCGCAAGCAACCCCTACAGCTAATGCGTTGGTTTTACGGCGTAGAAGCACCGCTATTTTTGCTTTGTTTGCTGCGCTTGTTCCTGCTACGAGAACTCACCCCAGCTAGTTCTCAAATCATCGCTACTATTGCTTTGTGCATTGCAGCATTTTCAGTGGAAATGCTGTACGGATATCTGGGTCAAAGAGAAAATGTGCAAAATATTTTCGATTCCCCGAATTCCCATAATCAACAGCCTCGTTTTTTCATGTTAATCGGAGAAAAACGAAGTGCGTGGCTGCAACTAGGATGTCACAGTTTAATGGTAGTAGTTGGCATTTGGGCGGCAACATTACTGCTTTATTACGCTCTACCTGTGGCATTGTATACACTTTATGGATTTTTATTTGTCGTCATTCAATTTTTCAAGTTTACATGGGTTTCACCATTTCTGGAGATGTTTAAATACGGGGCGTGGGCCTCGGCTTTAATTTGGATACCGCTATCATTTATATTGTTTGGTTTAACCTGTAGCTTATTCGTTGTCATGCCTTCGCTGTACGGCTTCCTATACATTCATTCCGGACGGAAAATATGGCAGAGTTTTGCTGCACAATACGGGAAAAATAAAGCGCTAATGGGAAGTTTGGGAGTCATAGCAGCTTGGCTGGCTATTTTCTCGGCTTTGCAGCAGCAGCCACAAGTTGCAGTAATGAAAATGCTGGCGACTCCACCCGCAAATGACACGGTTCGCCAAACTTTACTAGCCAAGTCTGATATGATTCGATCGGGCTTAGTTAACGCTTATTTGTCCCCTTACCGCTACCTGAGCACTGTAGGAGAAAACAACCACATTTATGAGATATACAAAAATATTTGGATTTTCCCTGACGAAGCGGCTCAAACTTTGCAGAACAGCTATAATTTTTTAATGTCGCCGTTTTTGTATCAAGGCTCTAGTGCTGATGTGGAAAAAGCCGAAAAACTCTACGGCGAATTCTTCGATACGGAACTGCAAAAAGGCGACACAGAAGCAGTAAAACACGCAGTACAGTCCACATCAAACCGGGAAGAAGCTAAAGCTGGTTTGCTCAATGTCAATCAAGAAAAAGTATGGTTGCAGTCGCAAGAAGTTACAGTCAAAGAAAACGGCGACTGGGCTGACGTTCAACTCTACGAAGTTTACAAAAATCAAACGCCGAACTTGCAAGAAGTATTCTACTACTTTTCGCTGCCGGAAAGCGCCGCAGTTACAGGAGTTTGGCTGGGAGATACTGGGGATTTAAACAAACGTTTTGTATTTACCGTATCGCCTCGCGGTGCAGCCCAACAAGTCTACAATCAACAGGTGAGAGAAAGAGTAGATCCGGCTTTGCTAGAACAAATTGGTCCCAAGCAATACCGCTTGCGGGCTTTTCCAATCCCGGCAAAACGAGAATTTACCCAAACTGACGGGCCAACGGAAATGCACCTGTGGCTTACTTACAAAGTCATGCGCCAGCCGCAGGGTTGGGCGATGCCTGTTTTGGCTGAAAAACGCAACATTTTTTGGAACCAAAATACTCGCCGCACGATCGCCGAAAAAGAGGTAAAATACAGCGGTAAAGAAGCAAGAGAAACTTGGCTGCCACCCTTTTTGCCCGCAGCCGCACAGCAACCGCTAACAGCGCAGCAGGCGATTCTAGCGGGAGGAAATATCATTTCTGCTAAGCCGCTGGCTGATGCAAATTACTCGCTACCGCAAGGCAAAAAATTTGCAGTTATTCTCGATACTTCCCGCAGCATGGCGGCGGAAAGTAAGGAAGTAAAAGAGACTTTTGAATGGTTGAAAGCTAATGCAGCAGGCAAAAATGGTGTTGATTTGTATATCGCCAGCGCTGCGGGAATGCCACCTAAGTTTGTGGAAGATGTACGCAATTTCGATGCGGCAAAAGTGACATTTTACGGTACAATCCAGCTCAAAGATATGCTGCAACAGTTTGCACAGTTGCGGGGCGATAAAAGTTACGATACAGTATTTTTGGTGAGCGATCGCCATAGTTACGAATTATCGGACGATCGCAAACTTAAACTTTCCATCTCTTCACCCCTATGGACAGTGCATTTGGGAGGTTTGCCCCCCGGCTACGACGACGCAACTTTAAAGGTCATTCAAGATAGCGGTGGCGGAGTTTCTACAGATATGAAAGAGGCGATGCAGCGAGTAGCAACCACAGCAGCTTCGGGCGAATCTACAGTTAGCGTTGTTGACGGCTATGCTTGGAGTTATGCCAAAACCCCGCAGTCGAAAAAAACCGCCAAATCGGCGACAGTTGCAGAGCCGAAAAATGCCGGAAATGAAGGCTTTAAACCGATAGCTGCGCGGCAGTTGATAACTGCACTTAGCAAGCAGAAAAGTTCAAATCAATTGACGCAACTGGATGCAATGCACGCGGTAGCTAAAAATTTCAAAGTGGTGACGCCTTATTCTTCGATGATTGTGTTAGTTAATGACGCGCAAAGGGAGCAATTAAAAGCAGCGGAAGCTAAGAGCGATCGATTTGACAGAGAGGTAGAATCCGGTAAGGAGGAGTTGAGTAAGCCGAATAATCCTCTGAATGTTTCGGGGGTTCCTGAACCGGAAGAATGGTTGCTGTTGGCGGTAGGTGCGATCGGGCTTTTGGTCATTTTCCTCCGTCAGCGGCGCGCGAAAATGGTAGGTTGAAAGTAAATCCGGGTTGGCCACTCCCTCGATGGTTCGGCGGTTGGAACGGCTACTAAAAAAACAAAGTCTGCCTCCGCAGACTAAGAGAGTGAGGGGGTATTTAAACCGGACTTGATATCAAATACTAATCTACAGTCGTCTTGAGACGACTTGAGTTATGAGACAGGGGTTTAAACCCCTGTCGGACTTAAGGACTAACGCATAACTAATCTATGTCTACAAAAACGCGATCGCCCTCAATCTTTACCGGATAAGATTCGAGGGAATCGGCGGGTGCATTCAAACATTTACCGCTATCTAATTTGTACTGATACTTATGAAACGGACAGGTAATGATACCGCTGCTTACCTTACCCATGTCGATCGGATATTCTAAATGAGTGCAAGCATTGCGGTAACAAGTGACATTCACCCCTTGACGATTCAAAATCAGCGAAGTCCCCTCAACTTTTACCTTCAACACACCCCATTCGGGAACTTGATGGACCCCTGTTATCTCTACCCACATATAATCTTTCTCGCTTTAAATAAATGATTGCAAACTAATAGGCGATCGCCCTTGAATGCAGCAAGGGCGATGGGTGAGGTCTCATCCACACCTGATAACCTAATCGTTTTCCTCGCCATTTCCCAGGTACAACCTGACGAATTCATTAGCCGCCTCCCGATTGAAGGTCTGCAACGCTTGCTTAATCGCAAATACCGCCTCGGCAGATGGGTCTCGTTCTTCGCTCACCCAACGGCTAACGTTTGAGCGATCGATTTCCATCTTTGCCGCCAATTGATATTGACTGATATCGTATGCCTCTAATATTTTTTTGAGGGCTTTACCTGCTCTTCCCATGCTCCCGATTGTGTCAGAGAGTCACCCTCCTGTAAACGTTGCTGATTGTCATCTAATGCGCTACACTGCAAGCAGTTGACAATTAGCACCTATTAGATCGAGGAGATAGACCGCAATGACTCAAACACAGCTTTTTGTTTCCACAGATATCAACGACATCCCGACATCGCCGACATCGCAGCCAAATCCTGTGCCTGCTGAACCAGACCGGGAACCTGTGCTGATCCTCGTGATTGGCTCGCAGAAGGGAATCGATAAAATTGTTAGCGCACTTTACTTGCGTCGTTTTGCAGCAGTTCAAGAATGGTCGCAGATTTTACCTGCCCCGACTATCGGCAAGCTCATGCGGAGTTTGATTCGCTATGTTTCTTTAGATTAAATTGGGCAAAAATGCTCTTTTACATCAGACGCAGTGTTCTGCAAAACTGAAGGGGGCGATCGCATTTTAAATTAAGTGCGATCGTTTCTTCCTTCTCAATTTAATTGTAAGGCCGATCAAATACCAGAGTCTGGCTGGTGCGATCGCCTCAATATTTGAAGATCGGTTTCAAACATACTATTCAGCTTTTCCCTACGGATGAATCTGACTCAAAATCACCCTCAACCTGTCATAATCATCCTTCAGCAAAACACTCAAACTCCTCCCTGCTTCCACCAACCAAGATCGATCGCGCATCCGCAACTGATAAATCTCCCGAATCGCCGCCGCAGTCAGCGCATCCACCGGCGCATTAGCCACCCCCAGCAGCGTCCTCAAAAAATCCAACTGCACCGTAAAATCAATCACCTCATCGGGTTCGCAGCGATAAACCGCCTGGTGAATTTGCGGCGGGCGCGGCGGCAAATACTGATAAATTTTACCCCTAGATGGGCCGTGGCCGTTCAACCTTTCCGGCGCAGCCTCATACCCCACAATCGCCACTCGAAACTCGGTTTTGAGCATCGCAAAAATCTGCGGTTGTTCTTCCCGCAACTCTTCCAGCGACAAACCCAAAGCGCGAGCTCTGTGCACGGAGTCGATCGGGCTAGTCGTAGCGTAATAAACCACGCCGTAAATTTGATTTTTCGACTCTTCATCCTCGGCCTTCACCCAACTCCCAAAAGGCGGCATCACGGGAAAGCTTAAGTCTTCCGGTTCCAAACATTGAGCCAAAAACTCCGAAGTTGCCGTCTCGATCACCTCAGCAATGCGATCGGGATGGCGCTCTTTTGTAGCAAATTGGGGTAAAGGTAAACGCATATTATATCGATTCCGGTGCAACCGGAATCATTGTTGACTGTTGACTGTTGACTGTTGACTGTTGACTGTTGACTGTTGACTGTTGACTGTTGACTGTTGACTGTGAGTCAAAAAAATGAAAATTGCGCGAATTATTTGTTGGCAGCTTGATTCTACTTTACGCCCGACGATGAAGCGCGGATTTGATATCATTCCGGCGCAGCCGGAATTGATATTAGTCAGTTGGCAGTTGGTTGTTATTTATTATTATTTGTAAGTGGGTACTAATAAACAATAACTGACAACTGACAACTGACAACTGACAACTGTCAACAACCAACGGACTATTTCGCGCGACCAGCCGTAGCATCGACAAGTTCCAACTGCGACAAGCGGAACGTAATCAGCTTGTCCCAATTCCCGCCTTCAAACAGTACCGCGACCTTTCCGTCGCTAACTCGCTGGACTTGTCCTTGAAAGGCGTAGTAAATCTCACCCTTATCTTTAACTCGAACTGCCGAACCTGGAAAAATCATAATTCTTTGAATGTTAAGTTTGCTGGTTATAGTTTACCTTTTCTCGTTTCTAGTTCCCAAGCAGAGCCTGAGAACTAGGCAAATCTTCCTCAACCGGAAGACGCGAGGCAAAGCCCCGAAACGAGAGTTTGTTAGGCTAAAGCTGCTACGGAAACTTTACCGGCAATGCGGCCCGCGATCGCCCGCAACTCTCTAGCTGAAGCAGAACCCGGTTGCCCCACCACGATCGGCACCCCCGAATCGCCACCTTCCCGCAACGGAATTTCCAGCGGAATGCGGCCTAACAGCGGCACTCCCAACTCAGCAGCAGTCTTTTCCCCGCCACCGGAACCGAAAATATCGTATTGCTTATCGGGCATATCCGGCGGCACAAAATAGCTCATGTTTTCCACAATTCCCAACACGGACACTCCCAACTGCTGGAACATCTTTAACCCCTTGCGAGAGTCCAACAATGCCACAGTCTGTGGCGTGGTCACGATCACGACACCAGCCATCGGCACCGCTTGCGCCATTGTCAACTGCGCGTCTCCAGTACCCGGAGGCATATCGACAATCAAATAGTCTAAATCGCCCCAATTCACCTGATAGAGGAACTGCCGGATGATCCCGTTTAACATCGGGCCGCGCCAAATCACGGGCTGGTCTTTGTCAATTAAAAACGCCATCGACACCAATTTGACGCCGTAATTAAACGCGGGTTCGAGGCTTTCCCCGCTTTTTCCGTCCCTAACCATCACTTTCGCGTCCCCCAGACCCAACATTGTCGGGTCGTTGGGCCCATAGATATCGGCATCCAGCAAACCCACCTTAGCGCCGGTTTGCGCCAGCGCTACTGCCACATTTACCGCCACCGTGCTTTTGCCGACGCCACCTTTGCCACTGGAAATTGCGATAATATTTTTAACGCCTTCAATGCCTTGGCGATCGACCACTCCCTTCTGCTGCGGCGTCTCGGCTGTCACCTCCACCGCCACTTTTTCGACTCCTGGCAACTGTTTGACCGCTTTTTGGCAATCTTCGACAATAAATTCTCGCAGCGGGCAAGCAGGTGTTGTCAGCACCAAGGTGAAACTGACGACACCGCCGTCAATTTTTATGTTACGAATCATGTTCAATTCCACCAAACTCTTTTGTAGTTCGGGGTCTTGCACGGGTCGCAGGATTTCTAAGACTGAACTAACATCGAGTGTATTGGGCATTGTGTTCTCCACCATAGCTCTGCAATTGGGTTAGCGAATTTTCGATCGCACGTTTAAGTATATTTTTATTGCTATTTTTTAATGTAACTTCATAGCGATCATTTGCCGACCTACGGTGGCATAATTACATGACGACTGGATTTGGGACTCACGGTCAAGCTCAAACTCAAATGCGATCGGCAAGAATTTCTACGACCGAAAGCAATTTGGTCACAATCCCCGAATTGATCCGTGGTCGCAATTCTTCAATCTAAAATCTAAAATCTAAAATCTAAAATCGGATGACAGTTTCTACAACACTTAAAACCGCCACTTCCCCGTTTTTGCCGCCCGCTGACTCTAGAGCTAGAGTCAGCCAATTTATGAAAACCCTACAAGACGAAATTTGTCAATCCCTCGAACAGCTCGATGGCGTTGGCAAATTTAAGGAGGACGCTTGGGAACGATCCGAAGGTGGCGGCGGACGTTCTCGCGTCATGCGGGAAGGCAATGTTTTTGAACAAGGTGGAGTCAATTTTTCCCAAGTGTGGGGCGAAAGTTTGCCGGCTTTGATTCTGGCAAAGCACCCAGAAGCCGCAGGTCACGATTTCTATGCAACTGGCACTTCGATGGTGCTGCACCCCCGCAATCCCTACTTGCCTACGGTTCACCTGAATTACCGCTATTTTGAGGCTGGGCCGATTTGGTGGTTTGGCGGCGGTGTGGATTTGACTCCTTATTACCCGTTGGCTGAGGATGCAGCTCATTTTCACAAAACTCTGAAAGCAGCTTGCGATCGCCACCATCCCGGATATTATCCGACATTTAAACTTTGGTGCGACGAATATTTTTACCTCCCCCACCGCCAAGAAACCCGCGGGGTGGGCGGCCTATTTTTTGACTACCAAAGCGCTCAAGGCCCGCTTTACCGCGACCATCATGTCAAAGGCAAGGCGGCTGAGTGCAGCAACAACATTGGGGCGCCGGAACCTAGGACTTGGGAGTCGCTGTTCGCCTTCGTACAGGATTGTGGCCGGGCATTTTTGCCGGCTTACACCCCTATTATTGAAAAGCACCGATCGAAAGAATACGGCGAGCGCGAGCGTAATTTCCAACTTTACCGCCGCGGCCGTTACGTTGAATTTAACTTGGTGTACGATCGAGGCACGACCTTTGGCTTGCAGACCAACGGACGCACGGAATCGATTCTCATGTCCCTGCCACCTTTGGTACGCTGGGAATATTGTTACGAGCCAGAACCCAACTCTCCCGAAGCCGAACTCTACTCCAAGTTCTTAAAACCGCAAGATTGGGCGAATTGGATGCCTCAGCAGTCACCGACCTGAGTTAAACTACTGGGACAGTAACCACCGCGATAGATAATAAATTTGAGGGAAGGGTCAGTGATTCATATTGATCAAAAAACCCACACGCTTCAAGACGGTACAACAGTTATCGTCTTAGCACCGACAGGACGGTTGGACATCACTACAGCTTGGCAATTCCGCCTCAAGTTGCAAGAGTGTATTTCCAAACTTAGCCGCCATGTTGTAGTGAATCTTGGTCAGGTTAACTTTATCGATAGCTCTGGCCTGACCTCACTTGTAGCAGGTATGCGGGATGCGGATAAAGTTAAGGGAAGTTTCCGCATTTGCAATGTTCATCCCGAAGCCAAACTGGTGTTTGAAGTCACCATGATGGATTCTGTGTTTGAAATCTTTGAAACGGAAGAAGAAGCTCTAGAGGGGGTGCCGCGCGCAAGTTGACCACTCGCGCTTGCATCGGTTGCGATGTCAGCGCAACTTAAGCTTGAGGCTCACAAAATGCGCCGGAACCCTGGACAAGAACAGGAAGCAGGTAAATTCTTGCCAGCTTCCTTATGCTTTCTTCCTTTCTTGAGAGGTTGAGAGGTTCACCAAAACACTAAAGTAGAAGAATAGGTCAAGGTAAAGTCTTGCCTTCTATCCTAGATAGCTATATTTTTCTTCCTTGTTTCTTGTTGCTTCTTGCTTCAAACCAATATCTCAGGAGCAAAATCCTGACGCTTGACAAATCTAAAAGGACCCATTAAAGCTCCCCAGATAGCCTGGCCTGTCGTGGGGCTTATTCCTTTGTCGTAGCTGAGGAATTCCTCGCCTGCGGCTTCAAATCCCAAGTCTACTTGGTAATTTTGCCCCCCGTAGGCAAAGCCGCAGCGAGTGCCCTCCGGCAAAGATGCCCGAAATCGATAGCCGTTTGAGGCTAAATTTTGCACCGCAACCGAGAGGGTGCAGCCGGGAAGGAGTTGGATTTGCTCCTTCGTTAGCTTTCCAAGCAAGTCGGGGTTGCAACCGGCTCCTTTGACGGCTGTAATGTCGTTGAACATATAATACTGAGCTTCAATAAGTCCTGGCGCTATCTGTGAGTGCCTCAGTTGCACTATGCGGGGGCGGTATGGCTTGTCTAATTCCAAAATGTTGGCTTGTTCGGCAAACAGGGCAATGCTGGGTTCGGAAAATAAAGGAACGGGTAGTGGTCTTTGCCACATACGAAGGTGGACGTACCACGCCGGCTCTGCTAGCGCTTGTTCTCGGTTGTCAAATTCGCCCGCCATGTACTGGGCTAAAGCTATTAATTCAGGAGAAATTGTCATGTTTGTTTTTTGACGATTAGGGATTGACAAGAAAAAGTTATTGTGATATGTAAGACCATATCAAGGCTGGGCAAGTCAGAAGATGAGATTTATGAGCGATCCCAGAAGAGCTATGATTGTAAAGATACTGGGTTTTTTCCCTCATATTGCGACATATTAATTGTTGCTGCCGATCGCGCGTAAAATATTTTTGATAAAATTTTGTCTCGCAAGGAGGCGGCAACGCTTAAAAAACTGGCACTTTTTGTCAGACCGATCGCAGAATTGACCCAGCCCAACAACGGATACCGTGCCACGTACTTAAGTCGTGGAAAGATAAAAATTTTAGACCAAAGTTCAAGCTCCCAGATTTATCTGTGGGGTAAATCTAAAATCTAAAATCTCAAATCTAAAATCGACTGACTCCCCCGACTTTACTCACGCCGCGCTGGCACGCCCGCTACGGCAAAATTATTTATCTATAAGACTCAGGTGAACAATAACCGTACTGTTTCAGATACTAAGCGAAGTTTCTATACGATTCACACTCGACCGATCAACTCAATTTACCGTCGAGTGGTGGAAGAGTTGATGGTAGAAATGCACCTGCTTTCGGCGAATGCCGATTTTCAATACGACCCGATTTATGCTTTGGGTGTAGTGACAGCTTTTGATCGATTCATGCTTGGGTACGCCCCAGAAGCCGACAGAGTTTCGATTTTTAACGCTTTGTGCAAGTCCCTAGAAGACGATCCAGAGCGCTACAAGCAAGACGCTCAGCGATTGGAAAGCTTGGCAGATAGACTTTCGGGGCAAGAGTTGCTCTCGTGGCTCGATCGCTCTACCAGCTTTGAAGATACAGCAGATTTGCAAGCGTCTTTAGGGGCGATCGCCAGCAACCCTCAATTTAAGTACAGTCGCTTGTTCGCGATCGGTTTGTTCTCGCTGTTAGAAAAAGCTGATCCTAACTTAGTAAAAGACCAAGAAACGCGAAACAACGCGATCGCTAAAGTCTGTGTAGCCTTGCACCTGCCAGAAGACAAAGTTAGCAAAGATTTAGATTTGTACCGCAGCAATTTGGAAAAAATGGCCCAAGCACGAATAGTGCTTCAAGATGTCATCCAAGCGGAACGAAAAAAACGCGAAAAGCGAGAAACAAAAGTTACCGCTGGCCCCTCCGGTGAGTCTTCTGACAGCAACAATTAATCGTTTGAAAGAAGAAGGAAGAAGGAAGAAGGAAGGAAGAAGGAAGGAAGAAGGAAGAGAGAATTTTTTGTTTTAGGCAACAAATAAAGAAAACTCTTAAATTTTAATTTTTTGTTCTTGAATTCTGGCTTCTGCCTTCAGATGAATCTTGCTGGCTCAGAAACTAAAAATCCCGCTTTCTGAATTGAGCGGGATCGACTTAATCAAAATAGAACTGTTGGGGTGGTACTAAGGCTGGGGCTCAAAATTAGTGGCGTTAGCTTGCAGCCAAGTGCTTAGCTGTGAAAGAACTTCGTTTCCCGAAGACTTGCCCAAAGCTGTCGGGTTTGGGGTGTCGGGCCGATCCAAGTTGCGGGCGATCGCTGCGTTGACTTCTTTGGAAATCAAATCGTGAAGTTGCTCTTTAGCCCTAGCCCTTTGAAAGTGAGCTCCCTCTTCCGTCGTAGCGTACAGAGGTGGCAGCCTATTTAAAGCATAAGCTGCAATATCTCCCACATCCAAACTCAGGTCGCTCGTCGCCTCAATTTCGGCCACTCTAGCGATCGCATCGCTGAGTACCAACTCTTCCATCACGTTGATGAACTGTTTGCGTGGCAGAACTACAACTTCGCCAGTCAACAAAGAACCCATCAGACGATCGAGAGCCATGTACTCTTCGATCGACAATTCCGAAGCCGTATTGCAGATCCGTCCCACCTCAGCTTCCATAGACGGCGTTAAATAGCCATCCTGCAAAGCCTGTTCAACAATTTTTTCAATACTCATATATGCGTCCCCGCTCAACGGCATCATCAATAAAGTTTTGTGAAGACGCGATTGTTAGCGTCTTGAGATTCGAGTTTTGAGAGTTGAGTTGAGAAATTTTATACAAATCCTAACTCAATACTGATAACCCATCACAGTTATCTGCACACCCTAGCCACAAACTTACCCCATAATTGACTGATAAATCCGTCAAAACCTGTAAAAACTCCTACTCAACTCCCTGAAGTCGCCAAGGTACAGGATCGACGGACTGCCCATGCACGTAAAGTCCCCAATGCAGGTGAGGGCCTGTAGAAGCCCCTGTTGACCCCACAGTACCAATTACTTGACCGGCTTTCACGACATCGCCTTCCTTGACATCAATCCGGCTGAGGTGCATCAAAATACTTGCTACGCCCTGACCGTGGTCGATACCAACCACGTTTCCGTGGATTTTGAAGCCTTGCGATTCACGTCCCACTAGAGACACCCGACCGGCTGCTGGTGCCACTACAGGGGAACCGGAAGCACCCGCGTAATCCACGCCGCGATGGTAGTAGTCTTGAGCAAATACCCCATTATAATAGCGTCGCACCCCGTAAATAGTGGTAATTTCGCCGGAGTTGGGGCGCAACAATTTGCCGTCCCAAAATTTTTCGGGTGTCACGAGTGCTTTAAATGCGTCTACGCGATCGAATTCAGCATCTGTACCTTCCTCGTCTTTCCCAGGCGGTAGCCAGATGGATTGAGTGGGAAAATTTCGATCGCGCACTTGCACGCTCAAGTTCTGCACTTGTCCGTCACCTGCGACTTGGATTTGGCGGGCACCGGGTTTCTCTACCGGCGTCGTCGGCAACAGGGCCCGAAAGCGGCCGTTGCCGATCGGAAACGCAGGGTAGTTTTTTTGCTGTAAAGAAACTGTTGGAGTTTCCCCGCCGTTACCGTCAACTTGAATCATTACTGACAGCGTATCTCCCAGTTGGGGATTGGCCGGCGTCACAACTACCTGCAAAGCTTGCACCGGCAGGGCAAAACTCAGAAAGCCAGCAACAATTCCCCCGATCGAACTGGTGGTTAACTTGTTTGCTTTCAACTGCCCCCACCGCAAAATCCGACCCGTAACTATTTCGGCACTTAGCCCGCCGTTGCCTCGACTCACAGTCATTATCATCACTAGGTGTCCTTAATCTTTGTCTCGCTGATATATTTTTAACTATCTAGACTAACTATAGCAATCCGCAATAAGTCGAGAGAAAAAGCTTTAGGTAAAAAGCTTGGTCAATCGATTTTAGATTTTAGATTTTAGATTTTAGAATTGAAGCATTGACCCCACGGATAAATTCGGGCGGCAAGTTTCATCAGATACAGATTTTTTATTTCTGGATACTGAGTCTGCTTTCGGAATGAATCCGGGGGCTTGTATCCTGGATGCTTTCGGTCAAAGATTTGGAGATGAGAGACTAACTTAAATAAATGCTTAACTTGAGGTGATAAGAATAATAAAAATTCCCGTAGTGCGCGGAGAAAAGCCTGCTTGAGGCAGACGCTCACACTACAGTTTCCATTACAAATATAGGAGAGCCCAGGTTTCAACAGAAACACTCTTCATCTATAGCAATCCTAATTGATTTTCTCGCTTCCGAAAAATTGAAGTCCTTGCTAGACAAGAAGTCTAGCAAGACAAGGAACCATTATCTTTTGAGACTCAGATCGGATGGCTATATAACTGGATGATTATATTTTATCAGTCCTAGCTACTATTACATAACTTTCAACAATTAGTATTAGTTATAGTTCACGCCGCTACAACAGAATTATTTTTGACTCAAGAGCAGTTAAATCAATTCTTTCTTTGCCGTTTACTTTCCGCGAACCTTCTTCAAACTCTATAGTTATTTTAGCCTGTTTTTGGCAAAATAGTATTGATTCCCAATTTTAAAATCTCACATCTAAAATGGTATGAGAGAAAAATTGAGACTTGCTATAATCTGATCACCTAGAATTATAGGGATTCAAAGGTAGCGGTGAAACCATCTAAGGTTAAGCATTCTTCCATAAATTCCTCTACATCATTGACATTCTCAAGCTGATATTCCATGATGCGTTGACCAGATCCTTTCATCTTTTTGGAAGAAAGAGGCGTAGCCGGATATTTATCAGCGATGGCCTTGAAAGCTTTGGAATGGGTATCCCAGCTTTCAGCAGAACATTGTATGGTTAAAAGCCACATGATGAAATTCCTCCTTGGGTTGGGTTTACTAATAGTCTGACACGAGTAAAACTTAGATCGATAGTGCCGAAAAATTAAGGGATTCTGTGGTTTGGAAAAAAGTTAAAAGCCGAGCCACTATGTGAGCAACACCACCCTTAACATTCGACTCCACATTCAAAGGCATCACCGGATCATGGAGTGATAAGCGTAACAGAAACCAGCCGGATTCGCTAGCTGAAGTGCAGGAAATTCGCAGACCTTCGTAGTTATTGGGAACTATTTTCCAGTCTGCTTGCGTTGAGACAAATTGTTGCAGTTGTTCAATAACCAGATAGCCGTGAGCCTTGAAATCATCCACACCAATTTTAATCCGAAATTCTGCACTTTCTTCGGGTTCTTTTAAATTCGCAATTAAATCCGGCAAAGATTGATTTGCTAGCTTTGAGTTAGCCAATTCAATCAATAATTTGCTGACCAAATAAGCGCCATCATCCAGAAAGTAATTTTCTTTCAAAGCTCCATGTCCAGAGGTTTCAATCGCCAGCCATGATTCCTGTCCGGCTTCATTGAGGCGAATCGACTCATCAATCACATTTTTGTAGCCGCGTTTAAAGCGATGGTGAATCCCTTTTAAATCTTGTTCTATGAATTGTGTCAAGCCATCGGAGGTGATAGAATCGGTGACAATAGTAGAGCCTGGGTGTTCTTTTAATACGATCGCCGAAATCAAGGCAATTAAGCGATTGCGATTGAGTTCCTTGCCAACTTGATCGACTGCAGCACTGCGATCGACATCCGTATCAAAAATAATCCCAAAATCAGCTTGGTGTTCAATTACCGCTTGACAAATTGACTGCATTGCCTGTTTATCTTCGGGATTTGGCACATGATTGGGGAAAGTACCATCGGGCTCTAAAAACTGACTCCCCGTAGTGTCAGCACCTAAAGGTTTTAAGACTTTATCAACATAAAAACCGCCAGCACCGTTTCCTGCGTCTACAACAATTTTTAATCCTGTTAGCGGTTGCTCAAAATTATCGGGATGATTGACTGATTCCCTAATCTTGGTGACAAATTGGTTAGCATAAACTGAGATAAAATCATGCTTTGTAATCTTACCGGGCGATGAGGCGGGCTGAAAGTAATTGCTTTGGGCTAGTGTTAAGATATCTGTAATATCCTGCTTTTGTAACCCACCTTTGGCGGTGAAAAACTTTAAGCCATTTCGATTAAATGGCAAATGGCTAGCAGTGAGCATAATCGCGCCGTCGCAATCAAAACCAGGAGTAATGGTACTCATAAACATGGCGGGGGTTGAGGCCATTTCAAAGTCGTACACGGTTGCACCAACTGAGGCGATTCCCTCCATGACTGCTTGCATTAAGGTTGGCCCTGATAGGCGACTGTCACGCCCGATCGCGATCGTTAATTCGGCCGCTGGCTTATTGACTTTTTGCACCAGCCAACTGACAAAGGATTTACCTAAGATTGTCGCAATTTCGGGCGTTAGGTTGACTGTTTCATTGGGAACGCCTTCGAGGGCGATACCGCGAATGTCTGATCCATTTTGAAGTTTTGTCCAGTTGAAGATTTGCATAATAATTGATGGTAAGTAAAAAGATCGGAGTCGGCGGTTGAAACCGATCGTACAAACTTTCGTTTGCCGCTAGACGGTTCGACTCAGCTTCGCCGAAATTCTTTCACGGACTAAGAAATAAAGACGGGAGAAATCTAGAATTTGGTGTTATTAGTCATTACGGTGACAGAGTTTTTCAATTCAATCAGCTAATCGGCATTTAAGTTGTATTTAAAGAAACAATCCCCGTCTTGTGGGTGGGATTTAAGCAACGCCCAAAATATCCAATTGAAATGTTGAACAGCTTACTGGAATTTTGGCCCCATCACCGCTAAGCTTAAGCTCTAATTCCTTAGCCGCGTTCAACGCTGTAAATGGCCTGCAAGCGGAACTCACCATGAGCGGGAACTTCCACAATATCTGTAGCTGCATTGGTCGTTTCTACGCAGAGTAAACGCTGATAATCTGCATCATCAAGGTCGGCCATATTTGCAGAAATTGTCACCCAGGGATTCCACACTACGACGGATTTACTACCCGATGATTTAATGCGAATTCGACGATTGAGGGCGCTATCGTCAATGACTAATTCATTGGTGACATCAAGATAAATGCGATCGACTTCACCTGTTACTACCACTGCACCCACTTGAGTTTTTTCGACACCACTATCGGCTTTATCAAGATACTGGCTATTTTCTAAGCCTAAAACCTGCACGCGGTTGATATCGCCGACTTGGAAATAGGTGTGGAAAGCTTGGGTGAGGGGAAATGCTTTGTCGCCTAGATTGCGGGTGATTAATTCTACCGTGAGGCTGGTACCGATCGTAATCTCGATCGCCAGTTCAAAGGCTTGGGGCCAAATTGCTCTAGTTTCATCGGTATCCTTGAGTCCGAGAGTGACTTTGGTTGGGCCGTCTGGGGTTGTGGCGGTTTCCAGCACATTCCAGAGGCGATTCCGCACAAACCCATGACTCGGACGCCCCAAGGCTTCGGGATCGGGGCCAAACCAGGGCCAACAGATGGGTATACCGCCTTTGATGGCTTTCCCTTCGGCGTAGTAGGCTTTGTCGCTGACGAACATCAAGTCTGTGGTTTCGGTGGCGGGTTGAAAGGAGAGAACTTGACCGGAATACACAGAAATTAAGGCTTTGGCTTGACCGTTGTCGATGTGAATCATCGGGAAACCACCGTTTCCCGTGGCGAAGGTGAGGTTCCCGGCAATGCCGTAGTCTGTGTTTAATTGGTCAATACTCATGCTGTTAGCTTGGTGAATTGCTTTACAATTATCCGATATTATGGTTTCTAGATTGATTAGATTGTTGGGTTGGACGAGGGAAGGCGCGATCGACACCACGATGCACTCAGAGGAACGAATTGGGAGTGCCAACCGATCGCGAGGCGATGTGCGATCGAACCCACCGACACACCTTACTGAGTTCTCTGTAAGCAAGCTAATGCAGCAGTTCATCAAAAGACGGCGCATTTGCAAAACTCCGCATCTCTTCGAGGGTGATTTCAGGCGACAATTGCCAGAAATACGCCGAAAACAGGGCAAAGAGCACTATCCGACTGACTGCATCCGCTAGCGTTCGCATCGAATCACGTCACGGCGATGGGAACGTGCCTTGTACTTGAGGCGATCGCAGAATCAAAAAAGCCTTTATTGAGCGACTGGTTTACAGAAACACTAAACAAGTGAGTCCTAGTGGATTTGTGTAAAACCGACGATCGCAAATCCGCTTAATTACCAAGCGCGAGCGTATTGAATAGGAGCAGGAACGGATTGACGTAGTTGCTTCGCAGCCCGCATCGGCCAATAAGGATCGCGCAGCAGTTCTCTGGCAAGTAACACCATATCTGCTTGACCTGTACGGATGATGTGGTCAGCCTGCGCGGGTGCAGTAATCATACCAACGGCTCCGGTGGCGATGTTCGCGGAGCGTCGAATGCGATCGGCAAAGGTAGTTTGATAACCTGCACCCGTCGGAATCTTTTCACCCGGTACAATTGCGCCTGATGAACAATCGATTAAATCAACGCCCAGTGACTTTAATTTATAGCTGAGTACAATACTTTGTTCAATGTCCCAACCATTTGGAACCCAATCAGTTGCAGAGATGCGAACCCAAAGCGGTGTTTGATCCGGCAAAACATTTCGCACCGCTTCTACGACTTCACATAAAAACCGGATGCGATTCTCAAAACTGCCACCATAGTCATCTGTCCGTTGATTACTCAAGGGAGACATAAATTCATGCAGTAGGTAGCCGTGAGCCGCATGAATCTCGATTACGTCAAATCCGGCTTCGAGGGCGCGTTGGGCTGCGTTGACAAAGAGTGTCGTCTGCTTCTGAATGTCTTCGATACTCAGAGCGATCGGGGCGGGGGTACCGGGTTCAAATGGAACGGCGCTAGGGGCGATCGAAGTCCATCCTCCTTGAGATTCCGAAAGCACATCGCCGCCCTCCCACGGAAGTGCTGTACTGGCTTTTCGACCTGCATGAGCCAGTTGAATTCCTGCAACCGCACCGTTGCGGTGAATTAACTCGACGATTCGCGCCAACATTTCAATGTGAGCATCTTGCCAGATTCCCAAATCTTGCGGCGTAATTCGTCCTTCAGGCTCGACTGCCGCTGCTTCAGTCATCACCAGCCCTGCCCCTCCTACGGCTCGACTGACGAGATGAACCAGATGCCAATCATTCGCGAATCCATCAACACTGGAATATTGACACATGGGAGAAACTGCAATGCGATTTCGGAAGGTAACACCACGTTGATCCAATGGCTCAAATAAATGCGACATGGTTGTAAACCCCTGATTTATAAAGTGTACAGATGTCAAGCACAGACTTCCTTCACACTGGGAAGTTGACTGACTTTATTCCACCAAGTCCGCAGCTTTGAAGTTGGCGCGATCGTTGCTTCGTACTCTGCGGTCTGGGATAGGTAGGTGAAGACTGGAATTAGGTAAAAATCGGCAATGCTCAGTTCGTGACCGAGCAAATACGGGTGTCCTACAGTTAGGGAGTCGATCGCCTCTAGCGCAGTCTTTACAGGTGCGACGGCAGCTTTGTCCAACCTACATCTCCAATGGGCTTGTCATTTTGAGGTATCAAGAGCCACGACAAAATTACTTTTCTAAAACCTAAATTTTTATTGTTAGCAAAACGGGGGATTACTAGAAAAAAACACCAAAGTGCCTGAGTAATTATGCAGTATATCGGGTAAATCCGCAAGCAGGGCTTGAATAAATAAAAAAGATTTTAACTAATCATTTTTATTGATCGCCGATCTGTGAACGTACACCCTGAGAAAACCACTCACTACAAAAAGGTAATTAAAATCACTCCACCCCGTCAGAAATAGATTAAAAAAAGTAACTTGATTTAATCTCACCGCGCTCCTCTCGTTGAGGCGAAACATTACCCCCAATAAAGGCGCAATCTCTTGCTCAAATTGCAAGAGGTTAAGGTTTTTTTGAGCAGTGAAACTCTTTGGTATCAGAAAATACCTGGTTCTATAGTTGCAGTTGTCCTGGCTCCCCAACTACAGTCAACCCACTAAACAGAGTCAACACATTAGACACTATAATATAACTTTATACTTTTTTCATAAACTTGTGCAAGAAGACTTCCGACTGATCGTTGACTTAGTTCTAGTTCTCGCTGCTGCCGCAGCAGGAGGACTCTTTGCATCGCTCTTGCGACAGCCGGTAATTCTCGGCTACCTGCTGGGAGGGATCGTAGTTGGGCCGGCCGGTTTGGGGCTGATTAAAGAATTAATTCAGGTAGACACCCTGGCTGAATTTGGGGTTGCCTTTCTGTTGTTTGCCTTGGGAGTGGAATTTTCTTTCGCCGAACTCCAGAAAGTAAAAGCCATTAGTTTGGGCGGAGGGAGCTTGCAAATTGTGCTGACGATCGCCATTACTACTGCAATTTCCTTAGCTGTAGGCTGGGTAGAATCGCCCGCTCAAGGCGTGTTTTTAGGAGCGATTCTGTCGCTTTCCTCGACCGCAGTTGTACTGAAATGCTTGATGGAGCGCAATGAATCCGGTACTTCCCACGGTCAAGTCATGCTGGGAATATTAGTAGTTCAAGATTTGGCTTTGGGACTAATGTTAGCAGTTTTGCCGGCACTCAATCAGCCAGCAGAAGAGATCGGCATGACGGTAGCGTGGGCGCTGCTGCGGATCGGGTTATTTGCTATCGGTGCTGTAGTCGCGGGCATTTGGATGGTACCGCAGTTGCTGCGATACCTAGCGAAAACAGAAAGTCGAGAACTGTTTTTGCTGGGAGTTGTGGTTTTGGCTTTAGGGATTGCGCTGCTGACAGAATATTTGGGTTTTTCGATCGAGATGGGCGCATTTGTGGCGGGTTTAATGATTTCGGAGGTGGAATATGCCGACCAAACTCTAACTTATGTCGAGCCTTTGCGAGATATTTTTGCATCCTTATTTTTTGTCACCATCGGAATGTTAATAGACCCGATGTTTCTGTGGAACCATCTAGAAGTAATTCTGGGACTGGTATTTATAGTATTTGTCGGCAAATTCTTGATTATAACGCCGATCGTCCGACTATTTGGCTATCCGCTAAAAACAGCATTGATCGCAGGTTTGGGCTTAGCTCAAATAGGAGAATTTTCCTTTGTACTCGCTAGTGCCGGCCAAGTTATGGGGCTGGTTTCGCGGAATGTTTACCTGTTAATTTTAGGCACGACAGCAGTCACCCTCGTGCTAACTCCGTTTGTGTTGAGAAGCGTGCCCCAGTTATTGAAATGGGCGGAAAATTTCGGGCCTTTACAGCGCTATTTTGACGAAACATCTCAACCTGTGGCAATAGCTGAAACTTTGCCAGAACAAAATTATGTTGTGGTTTGCGGCTACGGGCGAGTCGGCAGAATTTTAGTCAAAATGCTGCAAAGCCGCAACTGTTCAGTTGTGGTGATCGATGAGTCAGAAAGTAGAATTCAAGAGTGCAGAGTCCAAGGAATTCCTTACATTTACGGGAATGCTGCCAGCTTGCACGTATTGGAAGCCGCGCGGGTGGAACGGGCAAAAGCAATGGCGATCGCCCTTCCCGATCCCATGAGCACTCGCTTGTGTCTGAAGCGGGCTTTAGAATTAGTCCCGGATTTGGATATTGTGGTGTGTGCGAACCAAGATAAAGACATCGAACTGCTTTACCAATTGGGGGCCTGGGAAGTCGTGCAGCCGGAGTTTGAAGCCAGTTTAGAACTGTCTTCCCACTTGCTGGCTGGCATGGGGCTTTCAGCAATGGCGATCGCGCGGGATGTGCAGCAAATTCGCAGCAGCCGCTATCTGGAATTGCGGCCAGCGCGCGAACCTTTGGCGGTTTCGCGGGATTTGAAAGTGGCGGTTCGGGATATGAACAGCGAGTGGTACAGCTTGCCGTCAGGTTCTCCCATTGCCAGCATGACTCTGGAAGAAACTAACTTGCGGCAGTTGACAGGGGTCAGCGTAATGGCGATCGTCCGCGAGAATGGCGAGGAAATTGATTATCCCAACGGGAAGACAGCTTTGCTGTCGGGCGATCGACTTTTTGTAGTGGGAGAACCGGAAGAACTCATCAGTTTTGAGTTGCTGGCGAAAGGGGAAGTTGCAGTCCCGCAGGGCGACAGTTCTTGCCAGTGGCTGAGGCTACCAGCAAACAGCCCTTGGGCGGGCAAAAAACTGTCAGAGGTAGATTGGCTGACCCAGTACGGGGTGCAGGTGCGGGCGATCCGCCGGGAAGGGAAATTTACTCGCTGGCCCGACGGAAGTAGCAATTTGCAAGAAGGCGATCGTTTGCTGCTGTGTGGCGGCTTCTACGAGCTCGGCTTGATGCAGCGGACGGCCTCACCACCAGTGCCGCAACCTGCTTTAAAGCTGCCTTTGGTCAAGGCCCAAGTCATCGAAAAGCTGTTTAGCGATTAGTCAGTTGGCAGTTGGCAGTTGGCAGTTGACGGTTGGCAGTTGACAGTTCAGAGTTGGCAGTTGACTGTGGTGAGCTTTCCAGCCAACAGTCAACTGTCAACAATGCCCGATGCCCGATGCCCCATGCCCCATGCCCCACTCTTACCCGTTGGGTTTGAGATAAGCAATTGCTGGCCGCGAGATCAGAATTTGTGTTTCTGACGGATCTAGGAGGCAAATGCAGCTATTATCCTGCCAAAAAATTCTGCCAGCTACTAAGTCGCCGGTCAGGAGTTTGATCTCCACCTGTTGTTTGTCTTTGATGTAGCTTTGTATTAAGCGAACGCTGGGCAATCCGGTTTCAAATTCAGACATAGTTCAGAAAAATATAGTCAAATATTACCTTAAACCATATTCTTCTCTTTATACCGTTTAACCCTTACTGCCACAACTACAAGCGCGTCTAATCGATGAGGGATAAACCCCTTGGCGGCTAGTTTTCGACCGATATTCATTGAGGGATTGACATCAGCATTAATTAGATATCCCTGTGGAGTTATAAATATTATATTTGTTTATATTTCACTAGAAAGGACTATAAATTGCATAAAGTTTTATAATACTGGGAAATGGGTAATTTGGTCAGCAAATTATCTAATCAGTTTTAACCAAAAGAGGTTTGTTTTTATGCCGATCGAGTTTGCGAAGTATCACGGACTGGGAAATGATTTTATTCTGATTGACAACCGCCACTCGTCAGAACCGGTGATCACGCCAGAACAAGCTGTGGATTTGTGCGATCGACATTTCGGGATTGGCGCAGACGGTGTGATATTTGCTCTTCCGGGTCAAAACGATACTGACTATACGATGCGGATTTTTAACTCCGACGGTTCGGAACCGGAAATGTGCGGCAACGGGATTCGCTGTTTGGCTAAGTTTATCGCCGATTTGGAAGGGTCAGAAATTCACCCCCCCCAACCCCCCCTTGCTAAGGGGGGGAGTGAATCTAAGACTGAGTACCGGATTCACACCGGTGCGGGCGTTATTATCACCGAATTGCGATCGGACGGTCAGGTGAAGGTGGATATGGGGGTTCCCCGGCTGCTGGCTGCGGAAATTCCGACAACTTTGGCTGCAGCGGATGCCAAAGCTATAGATGTGCCGATCAAAGTTGCTGATAAATCTTGGTCTGTTACCTGCGTCAGCATGGGCAATCCTCACTGCATTACTTTTGTAGAGGATGTTTCGGCTGTTGCTTTAGAAACTGTCGGGCCTCAATTCGAGCACAACAAAGCCTTCCCGCAGCGTACCAATACGGAATTTATTCAAGTGGTACGTTCAGACTACGTAAAAATGCGGGTGTGGGAAAGAGGCGCTGGTGTTACTCTAGCTTGTGGGACTGGTGCTTGTGCTGCTGTGGTAGCTGGGGTGTTGGTAGGGAAGTGCGATCGGGCAACTGCAGTTGAGCTCCCCGGCGGCGTTTTGGAAATCGAATGGGCAGAAGTTTCTGGGCGGATTTACATGACCGGGCCGGCACAGCGAGTATTTACTGGTTGTATGAGTGATTAGTCATTAGTCATTAGTTATTAGTCATCAGTCATTAGTCAGAAGGGATTTTTTGTTGAATTAACCAACAATAAAAATTATTGACTTCAAAATTTTTATTGAATTCTGACCAATGCCTTTTGCCTTCACAAATCATTGGCTGCGGACTGAAGACTGAAGACTAATAACTAAGCCGGAAATCTAAAATCTAAAATCTAAAATCTAACATTAAGTAGGTGGGCTTGCATGGCGGGAGGTATTTATCTGATTCAGGACGACGACAGGCTGGTAGAAATGATGGAACAGCCCTACGACTCGGAAGACCAGTTACAAGACTTGCTAGTAACTTATCCCAATTTGATCGCGGGAGACCAAATCGATCGGGCGACACCGCGCAGGTGGCTGTTAATTTCGCGGGAAGCAGCAGTAGCCAGCGATGAGGAAACAGCGGTACAGTGGTCGCTGGATCATTTGTTTCTCGACCAAAATGCCGTTCCTACTTTGGTGGATGTCAGGCGAACTCCTAATGCCGAACTGCGGCAAAAAGTTTTGGGTCAGTCGATCGACTATGCTGCTAATGCGTTGTTTTACTGGCCCATCGATTCAATTATTGCTCTGTTTGAAGCTAATTGTCGCGATCGGGGTCGCGATCCTGAACAGATTTTTGAAGAGTTTCTCGGTGCAGATGCTAATGAAGACAGATTTTGGCAGAAGGTTAAAACTAATTTGCAAGCGGGTAAAGTTCGCTTAGTGTTTGTAGCTGACGAGATTTCCGCTGAAATGCGCCGAGTTGTGGAATTTCTCAACGAACAAATGGACCCGGTTGAAGTTTTGGCCCTGGAAATTAAGCAGTATGTAAGTGAAGATGGTTTGAAAACGCTGGTTCCCAGAGTGATCGGTCAGACAGCCGAAGCACAGCAGAAAAAATCGAGCGCAACGCGCGAAAGAAGGCGCTGGGATGAATCTTCATTTTTTGCGGAAATCAAAGCTAGACGAGGCGCGGACGAGGCGCAAATGGCCAGAGAAATTTACCTTTGGGCGAAAAGTCAAGAACCCGAAGTTCAGATCCAGTGGGGAACGGGGGACGCCTATGGCGGTTTCGCGGCTCAATTGCCTCAAAGGGGAAGAAAACCCTATCAGTTATTCACTGTAGATATTGCTGGCAGAATGGAGATTTCTGCTAACAATTACGGTTCCCAGCCGCCGTTTAATGCGGAACCGAATTGGCTGGAATTGAGAAGTAAGCTGAGTGCGATCGGTCTGTCGCTACCTATAGAACCGGGTGAGAGAAGGTCGCCGAGTCTGGCTTTGTTTACTTTGCAAGATGAATCTGCCCTCAACCAAGTTATGGAAACTTTTGACTGGGTGATTCAGCAAATTAAAACCTTATAGTTACACTCAGAGATGATAGAAACGGAGGACACGGCAGTGCCGTTTCCCTACCCCATTAATTGTAGGGAAACGGCACTGCCGTGTCCTGATTGTGGGTAATATTAATTCCGATGCTACCGGATGTGATATGACGCACCCTACCCTATGTGCTGGGTAGTATGTATATGCCCGGTTCAGTGTCTGGCCCAGGCAGAATTTCACGGCTGCTTTTAACACCTGTACTTTCGCACAGATTTGCAAACGATTCTAAACCCTCTAATCTGGCTGAAAGTTCACTCAACCCATCCAAATATTCAGCTACAGCAATTTGGCGATGTGTCCATGTTTGATCAAATTTAGCAGAACTATAGCACATTTCAAACTCTACATCAACATAATTTTTTTTTCCTCGGATTTGGTCAGGAGATAAAGTGCGATCGCTTGGTGATATTTCCGTAATTCGTTCTACTCGTTCTGAGGCAATATGGTTTTTAAACCGAGAATTAGTAAAGCGATAAGCAGTAGATAGATAAGTGTTTTCATCATTGATTAGTGCCTTACCCCATCTTTCCGCGACTTGTTTAAATAGGGGGATTTGTAAGGCCAGTAATTCTTTAGCTTCTTGATGTTTCCCTATTTCTAAGAGAAGATTGGCTTCTGTTGCTATCGCTACAGCCCAACCTTGAATAGAAACATCAGCATTAAGCATAATTTCAGCATCTAATTCTGGGGTAGCTTGCATCGCTTGATTACTGAGAAATAATCCCACACTGGAAGCTGTTTTAATGGCTGATCTCGGTGATTCATCAGGAAAAAGAGAGCGATCGTAAAGTTCAGCTTTTAAAGCTGCAATTTCTTTAATTAGCATGGCTTGATGAAGATGGGAAATAGCTTTAGCAAGGCTTTTTTGCTTTTGGCGGCTGTCTTCTACCAATAAATACAGATAGGCCAATTGTCCAGAGATAATATTTAAGCCCTCGTCAACACTATTTAAGCGATTATCAATATGATTAAAACCTGCTGTTAAGTTATTTTTAATCCCATTTAAGCCAGCTTCAACACGGTTAAAGCCTTCTTCCATTGACTGTTGAATGTGACATAAATTTTTTTGTATTTGGTGCAGTTTATAGCCCATATAGGCAAAGCCCGCAATACTGACACCAAGGTTTAAAACACTTGCGCCCGCAGCAATTTGACTTAGCCCCATCACTGCGGATAAGGTTTTTTCAATACCGATTAATTTACCCTCGACACCTATTAATTTATGATAGTTAAGCCCATGACCAATAACATCAATTCCTGCCACAATGGGAGAAAAGGGAACAGTCATCAGTTTGCTAGTCAGTCCGGGAGTTTCGGCTAAATGGCGGAAAATTTGACCACCATTTGCAGTACCCGCAGCCCATCTAATAACGCTTCCGTGGCGTTGCATTGAACCATCGAGTAAACCCTTGATAATTTCTGGATTGTTAACTAACAGAGTGGTATCAATCAGCATTTTACTTTCTCCTGTTTAACGATTGTAAACTTCAATGTTTCCGTAGGCTTCCATTTGCAATCTAGGGGAAATTGTAAGATTAACTGATAAATCACCTAATTTACGGAAAGCATCATATCTATCCAGTTGATCCACATTTGAAGTGAATCCTTCATCAGCTTGATCTAGCTTTATATAGACTAGATAAATATCATATTCTGATTCTGCTCCTTTAGGGACTGAATACTCGCTGATATTACTTTTTATTTTAGAGTATTCAGTTTCAGAGCCTAGCCATAAATATTTCGTGATTTCATAAAGAGATTCCCCATCTTTAACATCATCAATTCGTCCTTTTGCTTGGAGTGAGTTAATAAAATCTGCCTGTGAATGAGACACTACTAAAATTAAAAACTGATTAGTAATTTTTGGAATTGAAGGAGTTGGACTTGAAGGCGTTTGAACTGTAGAAACATTAGGGGGCAGAGGATTAGGATTATATGGTCTGGGTTCTTCTCCACGAGTTGTTTGTTGTTTTTGTTGATTGAGTATATATATCCAGTAACCAATTGCGGTAATAGCGAAAGCAATAAGTATAATAAATTCCATGTTTTCCCTCCTAATGTTCATTCGATTAAAAAGCGCGTTTATATATTGATAGAATCGATCTCGATTTGGTATAAGCCAATTTTCCTTTTCTATTGTGCCTTCTTGATAAATATAATTTGTTAAGTCTTTTATTTCAGGCTGACAATAACCTCTCAGAATAGAGTCAGCAATATCTTTATTTATGTCAAGCTCTTCGCACCAAATTCTAGTAGAGTGATACAAATATAACTCAACTGGATTACGACCTCTTAATTCATGTCTTATTCGTTCTCTTACTTCGTTTAACTTCTGAGAAAACATAAATTTTAATCCTTAAATAATAGATTGTTTAAAGAGGGAGCAAGAGGCTCCCTCAAATTATACAACAGCAGATTTAAGATTGACGACAATCTTTTTCTAAATTTTGACAAACTGCTGTTGCATGATGTTTTTGAACTTCAAAATCAAGCCAGAACTGTTTTTCCTGCTCAAAGTTTTCCTCAATGATAGTTAATTGTTGTTGCAAAGCACGTTCAGCTAGATTGGTAATCTCATCAACGGATTCTTCAAAGATACTGCTAACATCATCTAACCGTTTGAGAATCCACTCAAGTAAAATATCCCACAAACTCCCTTTCCCTTTTTCAATGCCACTTAACCATTGTTTTGCCATTAAGTCTGGAGAAGGAAGGGAAAGTTCCACATACTCGATATCTTCGTAAATATTCCGAGTTACAGCTTCTTGGTAATTACGGGTTACAGGTCGTGTTTTTGTTCTCGTTTTTGTGCTAGAGAAACAAGAACCATCTTGATAAGATTCTGTATAGTCTTGATATTCTGTTTTTGTGCGAGTTTCATACTCTGTTTTTTTGCCAACCACTTCTCTTTTTGTGGATCGATTTTGTTTTATAGGAGCGGAAAGTTCAAAAAACTTCTCAGGTAAAGTTGGCAATTTTTGAGCTAACTTTTTGCGTAAATTACTGATGGCTGCTTGTTCAAAATTAATCGAAGAAAAAGTTTTGTCTGACAAAGAAACTTTTAATCTCTTTACTTGCTCATTAACTAATGATTCTAATGCTTGTTCAAATTGCTGGCCTTTTCCTTGCAAGAAAAACTCCGCTCTTGCGGATATAGCTTCTCTCATCCTGTGATATAGCAGGCGAACATAGCGCTCATCATGTTCAAGTTCTTTTTTCCCTTTATCATCATCAGCCCGTACACGCTTAACTAAGTTTTCTGACTCAGAAGAAAATGTACTGAGTCTACGACTAACATTATCATAGGCTTGAGAAATATCTTCAGCCAATGAAGGGAATATAACTTCCCGCAGTTTATCTCTTAGCTCAAAAGCTCCTTGATTATTTTTAAAAGCATCACGAACTGGAACAATTAGAACCTTGGTTAAGTCTCCTTCTACCTCAGCGACAGCATTACTAATCAGAGAAAAACCATAAAATTCTTTTTTTTCAGCAGCTTTTTTACTTTTAATATCATCGTTAGGATCGTTGCTTTTCCAGAGATTTATTATTTCCTCAATTTTGCCCTTAAATTGTTTGCCAATTTTCTTACTATTTTTATGCAAATCTTGACCAATTTTAGCTATTTTATATTTTTCTTGTTCAACCTGCTCTTGATTGTAAATTTTTCTGCTTTGAATCAGAATATCGAGAGCTTTTGCCAAAGCATCGTAATTATCGAATACTTCCAACAATGCAGGAAGTATTACCAGTTCAGCAAATGATTCTTGAACCCGCACACGGAAACGATCCCAAAGTTCTCTACCTCCACTCCATTCTAAAGAATAGTCGATAATTTTTAGCATGGTTTCATCATCAACATTGTGACCTGACATGATTTGCGTTCTGAGGTTAAAAAACCATTGTGCTAACTCCACATTATTTCCAATACACTGAAAAATTGTACCAAAACAGTCTTCAAAAAGTGCTTTTATGAATTTTGATCTTGTCGCTCGATCGACTGTTGACGGTTCGTTAAAAGCTCCTGAACCCCAAGCACATTGAGCATAATATAAAAGACGAGCATTGAAAGGCAGAACATCAGGAAGTTCGGGAAGCGATAAGACCTCTTTAATTTCTTCTCTTAACTTATCAATCCGCTCTGATAGGGGTAAATCCTCGGTTCCTCGGTTATCGACCCGATTTAAGATAAAAATCATCGAATCTGTGCGACCTTGTAGATATTGGACAACTGTCTTTAATTCTTCTAATAAGCGTTTTCTGTGCTCATCATCTACCTGCATATAGTCCAAAGCCACTAAACTAAAAGCTTTATTAACTTGCTTTTGGATAGTGGCTAAGTTAGCCCGGTCTTGAACAGATTTCAATCCCGGTAAATCAATCAATTCAACTCCTATTCCGTTGGGTAAACCCAGTAAAGAAGCATCACAAGCAGGTAAAAGAGGAACATGAGCGGTTATTTGTGGCGCAACATACTCACGCTTTTTCCGCGCCGCGTGATAGGAGTGCATCACAGTGCGAATCCGCTGGTATACATCCTCATCACTTAAGCCTGCCCATTCACCAGCCTCCCAAGCAGCATCTTCCGTTTCGGCAATCATTAATCTCGGTTCTTGAGAATGTTTGATGGTTAATACACCCCCACTCATTTCTCCGGCTTCAATCGGTGCGATTTTTCGACCAATCAGCGCGTTAACAATCGTTGACTTTCCAGAGGAAGTTGTGCCCAGAGTAGCAATCCGAAAACTAGGATTTTCTAGGCGTTGGACGGCTTCTTGATAAACAGTTAAAAAATCCTGTAGGCAAGATTGAATCCCCGGATCAGCAAAAACATCCGGGGACGAGTTGACTAAGCTAGAGACTGAGTTGCCTAATTCTTGTAAAAGGTTGCGGGTGTTGTTTAACTTAGATTCAATTAGGGGCATAGCAAAAATGCTTTCTTAATGATCTGGGTTAAGTATAACTAAGGAGACACGGCATCGCACCTCGTACATCCACGGATGTTTTAAAGCTTGGCACAAAATAAAGAGTCACTCTTACATCAACTTGTAGAGTGCCTCGGAGATTGATTATTTCGATTTCAACAGGTTTTTCTTTCTGCTCCGGGGCACCCTACGCACTAAGCTGTCCCGCATCTTGCGTTATATTTTTCGGGCGGGCGCGACACCCCACAATAATTTCATCAAACTTGACTGTACAATTTATATGCGCCTGAGCTTGTTAATCTCATTATTATGTTTAGGGGATAATGGGTGTCACCCTCAACATAATAATGAGTTGATGCAGAGTGAGCGGCAGATCGCCAATAACCAATAACCAATGACTATTGATAGCGAATGTTTGCTTGTTTCAAACGTCGCAGGGCTTCTCCCAGTCGATCGCAATCTGCAATTAAACTAATTCTCACATAGCCTTCCCCACCCGGCCCAAAAGCATTGCCAGGAGTCACCACAACACCCGTTTGCTGCAAAACATTGAGGGCAAAATCAGTCGAACTCATGCCCGGAGTGCAGGGAACCCAAAGATACATGGCAGCCAGAGGTTTAGGAATATTCCACCCTAATTCTGCCAATCCTTCCACCATGAAATCCCGGCGAGTCCTGTAACGATTCTGCACTTCGTCCAAGTAACTGTCCGGCAATTGCAGTGCTGTTTCTGCTGCTGTTTGCAAGGCGGAAAATATACCGTAATCTAGGTTAGTTTTTAATGTCCGCAAACCTTGAATAATCTTGCTATTTCCTACTACAAAACCGACGCGCCAGCCGGCCATATTGTAGGTTTTGGACATGGTGTGAAATTCGACGCCGATTTCTTTACCGCCGGGAATTTCTAATAAACTTGTCGGTTGATAGCCGTCAAAGGCTAATTCCGCATAACACAAATCGTGAACCAGCAAGATTTGATGCTTGTGTGCGAAAGCAACAATATCTTTGTAAAATTCGCGGGGTGCTGTTGCTCCAGTCGGATTACTGGGATAATTGAAATAGAGTATTTTGGCTTGTTCGGCTACGCTGTCGGGAATGTCGGCTAAGTCAATTACCCAGTCGTTTTCTGGTTTGAGGATGATGTTGTGAACTTTTGCACCGGCGATAATCGGGCCGCGAAATAATACGGGATAAGCAGGGCTTGGTACTAATATTAAGTCCCCTGGATTGATATAGGCGATCGCAAAATGTGCTAAACCTTCTTTAGAACCCAATAAAGGCAATGCTTCGCTTTCTGGATCGAGTTCAACGTTGTAGCGGCGGCTGTACCATTTAGTAATAGTACGGCGGAAACTGGCAGTTCCTTCAAAGGGTGGATAGCCGTGATTGGCAGAATTTTGGATGGCTGCGACAGCGGCTTCTACTACTGGTTGAGGAGTGGCACCGTCGGGGTTTCCCATTCCTAAGTCTATTAAATCGAGTCCTTGTTCGCGGGCGCGGGCTTTGAGTTCGTCGAGACGGGCAAATACGTAGGGCGGTAGTTTTTGCAACCTGTCAGCAGGGCTAATCCAATCCAAGGTCATTTATTTTTTGTCAGTTGTCAGTTTTCCTGGTTTGTAGTAAGGACTTTCGTCCTTGCTAGCACAGCCTTTTCAGGACTTTAGTCCTTACTACAAACTGTTTTAATTCTTAATCTTTAATTCTCCCACAGGTGCGGTGGTAGAAACCATCGCTGCCATTAATTGTTGGGGAACGACTTTAAAAGGCAGTCGGTGGATGTCGGAATTAGGATTGCAGGCTATGTCGGCGGCTCGCTGCAATTCTGTGATGGTAATGTCTCCGAGTCCTAGATTGTCTAAAGTTTGGGGCAATCCAATTTCGCCGTAGAATTTTAGCAGTTGCTGTCTGGCGCTAGCGGCGAGTTGATTGTTTTGCAGCATTTCTTCTAGTCGCAGTTGTACTAAAATACCATAGGCGACTTTTTCGCCGTGCAATGTGCCGTGACTTGCTAATAGATGAGTTAGGCCGTTGTGGACGGCGTGGGCGGCGACGGTGCGACATTGGGCGCCGCCAATTCCGCCGATTACTCCTGCTAGCAATACGGCGGCATCTGTGACTTCTTGCCAGGTTTCGCTACCGGGTTCTTTGAGGGCGGCGGCTGATTTTTGGAATAAAATATCGCGCAGTATTCTAGCTTGTTGGACGGCGGAAATTATCAGGGTTTGTTCGGAGTGTCCGCTGCTGACTGATGCTTCGTACCATTTGGCGATCGCATCTCCAATTCCTGCTACTAATGTCCGCTGTGGTGCGGTTTGAATTAAGCCGTAGTCGAGTATTAATAAATCGGGACATCTGGCTAATGTGACATCGTATTGGAATGCACCTTGTTCTGAATAAATGTTAGAAAGGGCTGTCCAAGCGGCACAGGTGGCTGCTGATGTGGGTATTGTGACGATCGGGATTTTGCACTGATGGGCGACGAGTTTGGCTGCGTCTAAGGCTTTGCCACCGCCCACACCGATGATGAAGTCGGCTTGATGGGTTTGGGCTGCTTCGCGGAGGGTTTCGAGGCTGGTTTCGCTGCAATCCTTGCCGTAAGCTGTTTCGGCGGATTTTAACTGCTGCTGTTCGAGGATTGGTTGCAGGTAGGGTTGGGCGGCGGCGAGGGAGTTGCTGCCGCCGACGATTAGCGGCCGCTTTCCGAAACGGGCGATAGCATCTCCGGCTTGTGCGATCGCCGATCGACCCCGCAATACACAGGCGGGAGCAATTGTCAAGGAATAAATTGCAGTTGGGGTGGCGGTTTTTGTGCTTTGGGTTTGAGTCATCGAACCACTGGATAAGTGACGAGAAGGTTGACGCTTTGCAGGATTGCTGGATTTTATAGGATAACTCTAACCCATGTTGGGCGATCGGGTAAGTTTTGTAAAGTTTTTATTAAGTATTGTGCAGGGTTGGGGCATGGGAGGGGGGAGTTGAGGGGCGATCAGTAATTTAATGAAGAAGATACGGGCGATCGAATTATCATTAAAATTGAGGCTTAACGTACAACTCCCAGACTTGTTTCACTGCTGCTGCATCTGGTTGAGAAATTTGCCCGATTTTCGCTAGCAACACAGACTTTTCCAAACAATCTAATCTAGACAAACGCACTGTTGAAGCAACGCGCCAACCGCTGACAGACCAATCATTAAGAAATACATCAGTTTGGCTGCGGGGTTTGGCAGAAGTGACGGCGGCTGCTACCAGATCCTCGCCATCCAACCACAGCAAAAGTAGGGGGCGTTTTTTAGAGACTGCGCCGCTTGTAAAAGGAATATTTGCCACCCAAAAATCACCAGGTTCAATAGTCGTCATAAAGTCCTTCGTCTTCGGGTGCGTAACCTTTCAAAAAAGCATCATGACTGCGAGTAATAGCTGGGTCAATTAAATAGTCTGCGCTGTCTAGTAGCGAGCGCTTGAGAGGCGGTGTTTCTGTTGGCGAAGTGCTAGATTCTGAACTTACGCTCAACGGCTTTCTCTGTAGTAGTAATTTTAGTACCGGCTGGACAGTGTTTCTGTTGGCGAAGTGCTAGATTTTGAACTTATGCTAAACTGCTTTGTCGGTTGTGATTTGTACAAGAGGAATTGCACAAAATCGAGCACTTCTTCTTGTTTTTCTCTCGACAGAAGTCGCAACTTTTCGGACACGGCTTTTTCGATATTATTAATAGTTGGTTTCATGGGATTTTTACCCTTCAGCTTTGTTATATTTCTGCGTTACCTACATATTTTATCACGCCTCTCAAAGGTGAGAGCGTGGCTGATTCTAGCCAGTCCAACAATATAACCGACCAAAGTTCCTCACCTCTGTGGTTTTAATCGTGGGAGGTGGGCTGCTTTTTCCGGCCAAACACACCCGACATACTTAAACCAGTCACTAGCAAGCCAATCATTCCCAAGCCGTTTAAAATCGGGTAAATTGCTTGCAGGTGAAAGATTTCACCTGTATGAATTTTCAATAAAAATCTCGATGAAATTTCTATACCTAGCGGCCACTCTCGCACAATTGTGATCGCCATTCCTGTCAACACAGTCAGCGCGATCGGCAAAGCAACAATAAGGCCTAGAATGCGGTGGTACTTGCGAAATGCTCTCTTCATAGTGGTTGAAAGTTTTGGAATACTGAGGTTATATAAGGAGCGAGTGTTGAGTGCTTGTTTCTGAGTAACTGCGATCGCAGAACTCTCACAGGACTTACGCACTCCGACGCAGAGAAACCGGATCTTTTAACTTTTATTCAAGGTTTGAACCAATAACAAGAGTTGAAAAACTCGGTTTCTGCGTCTGAGACTTTAGAATCAAGCACTTAGCACTGAAATTTAAGACTTAGGAATGCTACTGATAGTCTTTTCCAGTGACTGCAATTGAGTCAGCACTTGGTCTTTACTTGGCTTAGACTTTTTGAGGTCGGCCATTACTTTGTCTGTGGTATCCTCAACTGCATCGTAGCTTTTAGGAGCTTTAGCTTTGATACCGTCTTCTACTTTCTTCCAGGCATTCTCAAATTTGTCAAATTCGGTTTTGGCTTGGCCAAAGTTTCCAGCCTGAACTGCTGCTTTGGTACTGGAAACCACGCCACTCAATTCTGCATAGTTTCCCTGCGATGCTGCTTTCTCAGTTTTAACAGCAGTAGCAGCAGGAACCGGGGCGGATGAAGTTTGCGGAGTGGAAGCTTCCTTAGCGCTGTCGCAACCAGCCAAAGCTAGAAGGCTGATGGCGCTAAGGACAAGGATTTGATTAAAACGGGCCATGAACAATCCTCACATAGATTCATACTAAAATCTATTGTGTCACAAAGAAATCAGATCGGTGGGAATAAATCAACATCCTGCAGGATAGTAAATTTTGAAGCTGGAAGGCGGCTGATAGTTTGGTAGATTTGGTAGGTTTGGGTTGAGGGAGGAAACCCCACTAGATGATGGTTGGCCACTGTTGACCTGAATCAAGTGCAAGCCAACCTACTGACTAGCCTCTTGTGTGTTTTATGTTCAGAAAGCTAATTCGGGCGATCGACATTCCTGATTTTATGGACGATAATCAACACAGATAATTAAGCCTATTACTAATTCTTGCACAACCGTTTCAGAAACTTTGCCGATACATCTGACAAATCGCTGAGTAGTTACACTCCGAACTTGCAAAACATTGCCTGCTGAGTCTGCGTCTAAACAGTTTTCTTCAGTTCGCTGAATGAGAATCATGAAAGGGCGATTTTGAAATTTAGGTTGCCATGTAGCCACAGGAATTATAATCCGCATGGGGATAGAACTAAACATTTCCGAACTAATCACAACCGCAGGACGTGTTTTCTGAATTTCTTGTCCTCGGGTTGGATCGAGTTGTACCAGCCAAACCTCTCCTCGTTTTGGGTTAGTAGTCATACTCATCCTCCCAGTCTTCGCCATCGAGTGCCCAAAACTCGGTTAATTCAGGATCTGCCAAAAAATCTTCGGCTGTAGCAGGTATAAATGGTGCTAGTATTTTATGGCGTTCTGCTATTGGCAGGCTAGCAATTTCTCTAAGTGATAGCTTGAGACTAGGTTCGGTTGTTGACGAAATATTAGACTCAGAACTTTCGCTGGGTAACTGCTTTTTATGTTCCGCTTTTTGCACGAGGAATTGTGCAAAGTCGAGCACTTCTTGTTGTTTCTCCCTTGGCAACTGTCGCAGATTCTCTAACACTGCTTGCTCAAAATTAATTGTTTCTGACATTTCAATTACCTTCCCTAAGCGTTTATCGGTTTATTTCTCACGCAGTCAAGTTTTGTAGTTCCATATTTGCAAATCGCGCCATAATTTTCATCTTTCCCTCTTACTTCACCCATCACACCGCCAAATCTTGATACTCCCATCATTACTGCCACTAACCAGAGTGTGCCCATCCGGGCTAAAACTGACCGAATTAACCTGGGCTGAATGCCCTGTGAGAGTGAAAATTGTGTGTCCATTTTTTAGATTCCACAGTTTGATTGTACTGTCTCCACTACCACTAACAAGAATTTGTCCATCCGGGCTAATGGCGATAGAATTAACATAGTCTGAATGCCCTCTGAGAGTGCGAATTTCCTTGCCAGCTTTCAGGTCGCAAAGCTTGATAGTATGGTCATAACTGCCACTAGCAAGAGTTTGCCCATCCGAGCTAATTGCAACAGAAGAAACCGACTTTGAATGCCCTATGAGAGTGCGAAATGCCTGACCATTTTTCAGATTCCACAGTTTGATAGTATGGTCATAACTGCCACTAGCAAGAGTTTGTCCATCCGGGCTGATAGCGACAGACCAAACCGAGGATGAATGTCCAGTGAGAGTGCGAATTTCCTGCCCGTTTTTCAGATTCCACAGTTTGATACTATTGTCTTGACTGCCACTAGCAAGAGTTTCTCCATCTGGACTAAAAGCAAGAGACCGAATTAAACTTGAGTGACCCTTGAGAGTGGTAATCTCTTGTCCAGTTTCTAGATTCCACAGCTTAATTGTTCTGTCATAACTTCCAGTAGCTAAAATTTTTCCATGAGGGTTAATAGCAACGCAATAAACCGCAACTGAATGCCCAGAGAAAGTACGAATCACCTCTCCTGTATGCAAATTCCAAAGTTTGCTGCAATTTCCACTGCTGTTACTAGCAAAAGTCTTGCCATCTGGACTAATAACTACGCAATCAACAGATGGCATACCTACGCCATTAAGAGTTTTTACACATTTGAAGGAGTGAGTTTTTCTAAGGATTTTTTCTTCTATTTGTTGTGGGCTTTTTACTTCACATTTGGCAGCTTCTTCTATTTGTTGTTGGCGTTTTGCTTCAGCTTTGGCAGCCTCTTGAGATTCACGTTCCGCTTCTACTTGCTCAATCAGCTTTTTCAACTCCTGTTCATACATTTCTCGCTGTCGCCGCTGAATATCCTGAAGAATATCAAAATAAGGTTTCACCCATTCTTCTGCCAACCCATCTTCAGCCAATTCATCCCTTAAATTAAACAACTGAGGTTCATAGCCAGGGTCAATATTGAGATAATACAAATCGGCTAAAAATCCCGCCAGCAATTTGTGAATCGCCACAATCAACTGCCGAATCATGCGGAGGGCTTTTTTCTCACTTACCCCAGATGCTAAAAGTGCATTTTTTGCCTCTTCCCAGTCAAAAACTTTGGTAGAAAACAGGGAGACTTCCTGATTATTCAGAAATCCCCAAAAGCCGACGCGAAAAGTTACGGCATAGTCGCTGATATCGCTATATAGAATTGTAGTAGGAACCGGAGATAAAATTCGCTGCAAGCGTTCCACATCAATATCACCAATCGACTCAGTGAAATAGTCGCTATAAAACTTAACTGGGCGTAAGACATCCTGTTGAGGATAATGCTGTCTGAGAAAATCTCCCACACTTCTCATCTCAATTGGCAAATCTTCACAGAAGGTTTCCGGGCATCGCTTGCTAATTTTTGGCGGTGACAGTAAGATTAAGAGGCGATGTTGCTGTTCAAGTAAAATCTGCTTAGTTTCCTCTCGATTCAACTTAGAAAACCAAGTATCTTTATCCCAAATTGTTTGAATTTCAGCCAGCTTGACCTGAATCTCTTTTGCTTGCAATTCCCGCATCAAATCCCGTTGCAAGGCCGCCAGCTTCCGTCTGTCTCGCTGTTCCTGTTCCTGCAACTCTATGCGACGCGCCGTTTGTGCTACTTTCAGCTTTAACAATTCGTTATCTCTGGCATCTTTCGCTTTCGCGTATTCGATCATTTCCTGGGAATAACGCTGTTTTGCTTGCTCTATCTCAGTCGAATCTGAGAATATCTGATTGGGTTCGGGAATCAGATATTCTACCCACTGTTGAGATTTATTGCTGAGGGTTTCTCCTAGTTTGTGACCGATATTTCTGGCAATGGGTGACAGCACTTCCAAGATTAAGGGAGCGATAGCGTCGATGATTGCGTTTGCGAACATAAATGTGCGTGAGGATGCGGTTATTAATAGTATAGCAACTTGTTGGGATGAAAAAGGCAACTACAAGCGCGTTAATATTGTAACAATTCTATCATGCAACGCTGACTAAACATCTTTTTGAACTTCTATGCGATAGTTGTAGCCCTGTTCGGTGAGGAAGAGTTGGCGGTGGCGGGCAAAATCTTCCTCGCAAGTTTGTAGCGAGACTAATGTATAAAAACTAGCAGTGTGTCCATCGGATTTCGGGCGGAGAATTCGTCCGAGGCGCTGCGCTTCTTCTTGGCGAGAACCATACTTTCCCGATACTTGAATCAACACATCGGCATCGGGTAAATCGACGGCAAAATTGCCCACGCGAGATAGAATTAATCCGGGAATTTCTTTGTGACGGAATGCTTCGTATAACCGATCGCGATCGGCCTGTTTTGTCTTCCCCGTAATCAGAGGCAATTCCGTAATTTTGGCGATCGCATCCAACTGTTCGAGATACTCACCAATAATTAAAATACGGTGTCCCGCCTCCTTTTGCAATAAACTTTGTACCACATCCAACTTACCCGGATTTTCCGCAGCAATCCGAAACTGGCTGCGGCGGGGCGCAAGGGCATATTCCATTTTTTCTGCCTCATTTTGGGCGACGCGGATTTCCGTACAATTGGCAGTGGCAATAAATCCCTGTCCTTCCAATTCGCGCCAAGGTACGTCATAGCGCTTGGGCCCAATCAATGTGAATACATCGCCTTCTTTCCCGTCTTCGCGAATCAAAGTCGCAGTTAAACCTAACCTGCGTCGTGCTTGTAATTCAGCAGTTATCCGAAATATCGGTGCAGGTAATAGATGGACTTCATCATAAATAATCAGTCCCCACGATTGGGCGTTAAACAACTCGAAATGCGGGAATTCATCATCTTTATTCGATCGATAACTTAGCATTTGGTAAGTCGATAGGGTGACAGCAGCCGTCTTTTTGCTGACACTGCTGTACTCGGCGATCGCCTCCTCAGTTAAACTCGTTTTGTCTAATATTTCCCTGCGCCACTGGTGCACTGAAGTCAAACTGCTGGTGAGGATGAGTGTCTTTTGCTTTACCAAACTCATCGCTAACATCCCGACTATGGTTTTACCAGCCCCGCACGGTAGGACGATCGTCCCACTTCCACCTTTTACCTCCCCGTCCTGATAGAATGCCTCTGCTGCTTCTTGTTGATAAGCACGCAAATTAAAGGGCAAGTCTCCTAAAGTACGATCGCGCAAAGAAATCCCTAATTCGGCACCCTCGACATATCCAGCCAAATCTTCTGCCGGATAGCCCACCGCTAGTAAAGCTTGCTTGAGTACGCCGCGATTCCCGGCATCGACTTGAAAGCAAAGATCGGAGATGCGCTTGCCCAACATTGGTTTGACGCGATCGTCCCGTACCAGCAATTCCGCTAGGGGCAAATCGGCAATTCGCAGTTGTAAATCGGGGCTAGCCGCATCGATTCTTTCAATTACAGTTAATCCATACCGCGCCCCCAACAGTTCAATTTCCTGCGCTACGGACTCAGGAATGGGATACTTGGCATACTTTCGCAAAGCTGCGATCGCCTCTTCCACTGGCATTCCCGCCGCCCGCGCATTCCACACGCTAAGGGGCGTGATGCGATAGGTGTGGATGTGTTCGGGACTTTTGATTAATTCGGCAAAGGGGGCGATCGCTTCTCGCGCCTGTTGTGCTGTGGGGGCGTGAACTTCTAGTAAGATCGATCGATCGCTTTGCACGATCAAAGCATTTTCAGGAACATAATTCATAGGAAGAAGGAAGAAGGAAGAAGGAAGAAGGAAGAGGGAAAAAGGAAGACGGAAGAGGGAAGAAGGAAGACGGAATAAGTTTGTTAGAACAGAAAAGTTTGGTTGATTTGCTCCAGTCCATGTTATAAGGTGCGTCGCGATTGAGATTGTCGATCTTTTTTTAGGATTTATCGCCAGCGACGCACCCTACAAATACTCAAAGTCCCCCTTTTTAAGGGGGATTTAGGGGGATATGGACTCAGCTATAAACGAAAGATAAAAAGGTTTTCGGGTGATTTTTGACACTAATAGTATCAGGTGTATTATTTATCCCGCTGGGGTAAGACGTAGCCGACTTGCCGCAGGGCGTTGCGAAACTTAGTTTCCTGGAATAATGGAACCGCTAAAGTGCGATCGCCCGCTAGCTGACAGAATTTTTTGGTACGGGAATCATTGGCAATCAACACAGCTAAATGGGCGTTTTTACATTCGATTAACTTGACAGTTCCTGCATCTTGCAAACTATTCGATCGTTCTGTAACATCCGTCAGAAATTGCTGTACGGTTTCCGGTAGCGGTTCGATACTTCTTGTCTCTAAAACTTCTTTAAATTCTGCTAGCGGGTATCCGGCTTCAATGGCGGTAAATAGCTTTTGTCGATCGAGTTGCCAGACGACATCTGAAACTTTTTTAGCATAGAGATCGAGGACGATCGCATCTGATGTCGCGATGCCTTCTCCTGCTACAACAATATCTAAATTGGGCAGTACGCGGAGTGTTTGACGGAACTCAATTGCTGGCGGGGTGTAATTCTGAGTCAATCCCAAACAGTAAGCCCCCAAAGCTGTCAGGCGAAAAGATATTAAGCCGTCGTAGCGGCTGAGAAATCTCAAATCGTCCGTTCCCCAAAGATCGTCAAAATCGCTGGGTACGAGGGACGGATCGGCATAGGCAACATCAATTATTCCCAGGGTAGCAACATATTCAAACAACAGGCAGCGCATATATCTTTCTTGCAGGATATGCCAATCGTGACTGCCCGAATATCCTAAGTTACCATACCCAAATTCAGAAATATAGAGATTGTCGGGATCGCGCGTTACTTCAAACCGATTGCCCGTTGCCAACATATACCTGCTAAATTCGCTAAACAAAATCCATTTACCGACAGGACATTCTGCTAGCCTTGAGGCGATCGCCTCTCTCCGCCCCACCACCGCTGTCATGCCGCGCGCGCCCTTGCCGGTTTGTCCTTTAATCGCATCAATGCGGCGAAATTCATCAAAAGAGTTTGTTTTTAACCAGCGCTTCCATGCTGTCTGTAATCCTTTGGCAGGTGATTCTTGCAAAGCTTTCTGTCCCGCTTTCGTCAAAACAAGCTTTTTGCCCGATTGTTCGGCGAATTTGCTCGCTTGAGCGATCGCGGTCCAAGCAAAGGATTTGATGTTACCAACCTCGTAGAATATATCGCCCTTTTCCACGGTAGCTTGGCGCTGTTCGTCGTTATAAAAATCACCTCCTTGCAATACGGCGGCGATCGCTTTCTGAGTTGTGGCACCAGGTAATGCGGTTTTCTCACTAACGGCAACTTTGCCCGACTGAATCAGACGCAAAACTGCTTCCAAATCCTTTGGGGCTGCCCGTTCCATTTCAAAAATTGTCAAAGGAAGTTCGTACTCGGATACCTCTTTTTTAGATGTACGAAAGTTATGTTTTTCTACACGAACCATAAAATTCTCTGGCAGTACATCGCCAACCAGATTTAAGGGAGTTGCTTGAGGTTTTGGCACAAACTTCAGCAATTTTTCTTCCAGATCGTAGGGTATCTCAGTGCCGTAGAAGAACAAGCATAGTAGGGATGGTTCTCGGTTGTATCCATAGCGATCGCTTGTTCCCCAGTTTGGTTGTTGTCCGTATTTCGCCACAAATACATCGGCATCATAGCCACCACCTGACCCATGTATAACTTCCGCTACGGCCGCTTTTTGCAAATCGTCTAATTGCGCCCAAACTTGCTTAAGTTTTTCTCCCTGCATTTGCTGTTTAATCCCAGCAACCAGGTCAGCTTTGCGGGTTAATTTGCGATCGCCCGACAACAGTGCATACAGCTTTTTTAAATCTTCAACAACTATTCCTTCGAGTGCCTCTTGGAGGGTAGGAACATCATCTATGGTTTGGTAACGCGGCATAATTTTTGGCAATTCGCCTGCTGCAAAATTGTTTGTGCTACCAAATATAACAACTTTCCCCGATTTGTAATTTGAATTTTTGTAACAAAAATCAGAAGCCTGGTTTAATCTTTATTGTTAAACAGCCTAATCTTATCTAATAAAGTACAAAAATAGGCAGAATAAAAAACTCCTAATTACACAACTACTCTTCACAAATTTAGGGAAAAATCTTAATTTAAAATTGGAGCTTTGAGATTTAACTCAGAGTGTGAGATAATTATTTACAATCGTGACTTGTATTTTACTGAGTCCGCCGACGCGGTAAAACAGCAGTGACAGTCAGCAGCGTTTAAAAAAAATCCCAATTCCCAATTATCACAAACAAGGCGATATGAGCGAACACCAAACCATCAGCTACCGCACCGAAAGCGACTCGATGGGGGACAAACAAATCCCATCTAATGTCTACTACGGCATCCAAACCCTGCGCGCAGTTGAAAATTTCCCGATTAGCGGCATTAAGCCTTTATCAACATACGTTGAGGCTTGTGTTTTAATTAAAAAAGCAACGGCGATCGCCAATGGCGAACTCGGCTGCATTCCCCAAGACATCAGTCAAGCAATTGTCCAAGCAGCAGATGAAATCCTAGCTGGCAAATTGCGCGATCAATTTGTAGTTGATGTCTACCAAGCCGGCGCCGGAACTTCTCACCACATGAATGTTAATGAAGTTCTTTCAAATCGCGCTTTGGAAATTATGGGCGAGGAAAAAGGCAATTACAAGCGCATCAGTCCTAACGATCATGTAAACTACGGTCAATCGACAAATGATGTGATTCCGACGGCGATTAGGATCGGCGGATTGTTGGCGTTAGAAAAAACTCTTTTTCCGGCTTTGTCGGATGCCGTAGTCGCCCTAGAAAATAAAGCAGAAGAATTCAAAGATATTGTTAAATCAGGCCGCACTCATATGCAAGATGCTGTGCCGGTTCGACTCGGCGATACCTTCGGCGCTTGGGCGCAAATTCTGAAAGAACATACCTTGAGAATTGACAGGGCATCCGATGATTTGACATCCCTGGGATTGGGGGGAAGTGCGGCAGGAACCGGGTTAAATACTCACCCTGAATACTGTCAAAAAGTTGCTGAAATTCTCTCCGAATTAATCGACCACCCCCTGAAACCAGCAAAGCATTTAATGGCTGCTATGCAGAGTATGGCACCGTTTGTAAATGTTTCCGGTGCACTGCGAAATCTCGCTCAGGATTGCGTTAAAATCTCCCATGACTTGCGTTTGATGGACTCCGGGCCGAAAACTGGTTTGAAAGAAATTCAACTGCCTCCTGTGCAACCAGGTTCGTCAATTATGCCGGGGAAATACAACCCTGTGATGGCAGAAATGACATCGATGGTTTGTTTTCAAGTTATGGGTTACGATAGCGCGATCGCCCTGGCGGCCCAAGCGGGACAATTAGAATTGAACGTGATGATGCCCCTGATTGCCTACAATCTCATTCACAGCATCGAAATTTTGGGCAATACCATCAGCGCTTTGACTACACAATGCCTCGCGAAAATTGAAGCTAAGGGCGATCGGTGTCTCGCTTATGCTGAAGGTAGTCTCGCCCTCGTTACCGCCCTCAACACTCACATCGGCTATCTCAACGCCGCTGCTGTCGCCAAAGCATCCCTAGAAACTGGCAAATCTCTGCGGCAAATTGTGTTAGAACAGGGTTTAATGAGTGCAGAAGACTTGGCAAAAGTTCTAGATTTAAAGAAAATGAGTGCGATGCCAACATCTTCTGCTAACGTATAGTATCTCGCAGGAATCAGCTAGAAACTAGAAGGCTGAACTCGATTTAATTCTGCCTTCTACCTTCTGAGTTCTGCCCGATCACTGTCACAGGTTAAAGTTAAACAATTCAGAATTCATTTTTTTTACATTTAATTCTGAATTTTTTTTATAGTCTAAAGTTTGGGAGCAAAATTTATGCGCGCAGGTTCTTTTGCCAAATTAACTCAAGATAGAGAGAACACGACTCAAGTGACATTTCATTATGTGGAAGGTCACGCAGAAACCTTTACTATTCCGATGCCTGCACAAGAATTCCAAGAGGAAGTGCTGCATTTGTTAAATCAACCTTGGTTGACTTTCCATTTAGCAGATCAAACGGTTTTTATCTGCACTGCCCGGTTGGTGAAAGTGGAAGTTAAACCTGCTATCCCTGAACTGCAAGGTCAAGGAGTATTCTCTAACTCGCTGCGAGTTAGTACCATGCAGCGGGCTGCTGTTGGCAGATTGCCGATGGATACTTAGGGTTCATTTGTATTGAGATTATTCTTGGTAACGCACGCGCGGAACACCCTGCTTAGGGTGTTCCGCGCGTGCGTTATATTTAGATTATTCCCGATCGATAACCAATTACCAATCAATTCATAATTATGTCTGCTGTTAGTTTAATTCAGGCCAATTCATACGATCGCCAAATCTTGCAAGCATCTTTAGAAAGTTTGCTGGCACCCTTGGGCGGAATCTCGGCTTTTGTCAAATCGGGCGATCGGGTTTTACTCAAACCCAATCTCCTCACCGGTTCTCGCCCTACAAAAGAATGCGTCACCCGCCCAGAATTGGTTTACTGCGTCGCTAAAATGGTCATTGAAGCGGGAGGAAGACCATTTTTAGGCGATAGTCCAGCTTTTGGTAGCGCTATGGGTGTAGCCAAAGCAAACGGTTATTTGCCACTTTTGGAAGAACTGAATTTGCCAGTAGTTGAGTTTCAAGGAAAACGCTACGAAACTGTCAGCGAAGATTTCAATCATCTGCGAATTTGCAAAGAAGCAATGGAAGCGGATGTAGTGATTAATTTGCCCAAACTCAAATCTCACGTTCAATTAACCGTGACAATGGGCGTGAAAAACTTGTTCGGCTGCGTCCCCGGCAAAATGAAGGCTTGGTGGCACATGGAAGCTGGCAAAGATAGCGCCAGATTCGGTGAAATGCTGGTAGAAACTGCCCGGGCAATTAACCCAAATTTGACGATTTTGGATGGCATTATCGGCCACGAAGGTAACGGGCCAAGTGGCGGTGAACCTAAGTTTTTGGGAATTTTAGCCGCATCTGATGATGTGTTTGCTTTGGACAGAACTTTAGTTGAAATTATTAATGCTGATCCGGCGGCGGTTCCCACTGTAGCTGCGGCGATGAGATTAGGACTGTGCTCGAATTTAGAGGATCTTGATTTTCCGCTGTTGCAGCCGGAAAATCTCAAGGTTTTGGATTGGAAGTTGCCGGAAAAAATGATGCCGATCGACTTTGGTATGCCCCGCGTGATTAAGTCTACTTTCAGGCATTTTTATATCCGGTTTATCAAAGAACGGATGGGGGCTTACGCCGATCGATAGGAGGCATTCACTACAAATACATAAAAATGCACGCTTGTCAATCAGCTCTTGTGCTGAAGATTCAAGAAAAGTTTGGCTTCCCAACTCAATTGGGAGCTAAATTTTCAGATCAAAGAACAGTAGCGGGCGCAATATTTGCGCCCACAGATATATGAAATGGCAAATTTCATACTTCGCTTTCGCAAAAGATTTCAGCAATATTATTGAGGTACAAATGCAACAAAGTTTTTATGGGTCTCGCTCGCAGCCTACATCGCTCCCCAGTTTTATAACTTAATTTATACTTGTAGTATTGCTGAATTCGTAAATATATGAAAACTTACTCACATCCCGATCGCAGAATGTGAAGTTTTTTTATGCAAAGTGACAAAGCAAGTTAAATGCGTTAGCTTAAATTCAATGTAAGCTGAAAACCACGCCGCAGCAATCGTGTTTCCGAAACCTAATATTTTTTGGGCAGTCATCTGCTGTATTTCGGATTCTGCAATTCTTAATGGCACATAATTAATTACTGGATTTGACATCCAACACGAGTGGTTATGAGTATGTCAAGTACCTAAATAATGAAAACTCCAATGCAAAGTCAAACGTCCTTAAGCCCTACCGTCGTCTGCCCGATATCGGGAGAGAGTATGAAACCGTGGCTATTCATACCCGGTGATTGGCGCAGACCTGCAAACAAAGAGTCATTTCAATTGTATTGGTGCGAAAAGTCACAACTTGGATGCATTCATCCTCTGCCCGATTTCAACAAAATCGCCAGCTTCTACGACATCGATGAGTATTATACTCATCATATAGACTTTACAGGCTTCGTATCTGCCTCTTCTATTCCTTCTTCGATAAATTGCGTACCCATCTAGCTTGGCGTTTTGATCGCGGAGTAGATGTCACAAGTAAATGGTGGAAGCAACAGTTCGGGACTGCTTCGTGCTCGATATTAGAAATCGGTTGCGCCAACGGGCACCTGTTGCAAGAATTGCAAGCAGATGGTCACAAAGTCTGGGGTGTAGAACCCGATCGACAAGCTTTGGTTTTGGCCCAACAGCGAGGTCTTGATGTATTTTATGGTACTGCTGAATCTTTGCCCCCGGAAGTCAAGTCTAGACAGTACGACATAATTGTGATGAACCACGTACTCGAACATACCAGAGATCCTTTACTTGCACTCCGCAATGCCATGCAATTGCGGAGTGGATGGTGGCAAATTGGTAATGGAAGTACCAAATAACTCTTGTATTGGGCTGAAGTCATCAGGGATTGCATGGATGCATCTAGATGTACCAAGGCATTTGTATTTCTTCACACTGCAGAGCTTCCGCGCTATCTGTGAAAAAGTGGGATTTGAGATAATTTCTACTGAGTTGAATGGCTACTATCGCCAATTTGCCAACAGTTGGATCGATGATGAAAGAAAAATTTTTAGTGTGTTCGATTCAATGGCATCTCATCAGATAGTAAAGCTCCAAGAAAACATTAAATTCCAAGCTTGGAAGCTACTGCTGAAAACAATTGTTGCTGCTGATGAAGACAAGTACGATTCGATCCGGATTGTGTGTGGCACAAAAGCCATAGCAAAATCTAGGTAAGGGCAATAAATTTGTGGTTTGATTATCCAGTTTGGTTACACACTCACACTACTTTTGCGATCCCCTGCGATCGTCGCCCAGGCCAGGAGTACAGTCACACCAAATGCGACTATTGACCCAGCAATCCACCTGACTTGATCGAGACTTACCAACCAACTTTGTTTGTAAGGTGTGCAGTCCGCAGCTTACTGCATAGATAATGTAAAAATTGCTTTCTGGCGTAACATCGTTTGCGGTTGCATCGGCATAATATATTTGGATCATGTCAGTGGGATATCTTAAGCTCGCGATTTGGATAGCGAGCTTAAGATATCCCACTATAATTCCGATGCCACCGGATTTGATATAAGTTTTCTTGAATATGCGATCGCACTTGCACCTCAAAACGATTAGTTACGATTTGTTTGCTTTTTTCTTGTGAGCACTCATAATGCACAAGAAACTTTTAAATTTCAACCATATAATACTTCTTCAACAGGCGGCGTCGCGTCTGTGGGGTCGAACTTTTTGATTTTCAAAGCTTGTAGCAAAAACAGCCAGATATAAAGCGGATTCAAAAAAACATACCGCTGCCAAAGGCGCCGAGGTTCTTTCATCATCCGAAACAGCCATTCCAAACCTATTTTAGATAAAAAGTCAGGAGATTTAGCCAAATTACCCGCATGAAAATCGTAAGCAGCACCTACAGCAATCAACGGCATTGATAAGTCGTCCCGGTATTCGTAAGCCCAGACTTCTTGCCGGGGACACCCCAAACCGACAAAAGTAATTGCTGCACCGCTGTTGCGAATTTCCTGTGCAATTTCTTGTTTCTCTTGGGCCGAAACCTGCCTAAATTTAGAAGGCTGAGTTCCAGCAATAATTAACTTGGGAAAACGCTGGCAGAGATTGCGAGATAAAGCTTCCAGTACAGAAGCTTGAGAGCCGTACAAATAGATAGGTAATCCTTCTTCTGCCGCACGTTCGCAGATTTGTAACATCGCATTCGGCCCGCAAACTCGATCGGGCAATTCCGTATGGTAGAGCCAATTTAACGCCCACCTGACCGGCTGTCCGTCTGGCAATACTAAGTCAATGTGATTAATCCGATAACGGTGAGTGCTGTCGAGAACTCCAGTCATTACCCCGTGAACCGCTAGAGCAGAAACAGACAGTGGTTTTCCGGCGCTGGCTGCTGCAATAATTTTGCTAACAGCCGCTTCATAATTAACGGCATTTACTAATATTCCTAGTACATTCTTTTTCCCTTTATCAATCATGGAACACCTCTTTAAGCCAACGCTCGCAGTTACACTCATAAATCTCCCCTAAGATTTCTTTAACCTTGTATTATTCAATCGTTTACCGAAATCCCCAGCCCATTCTTTTTGCCCCGTTCAATCATTAGAATCCTCTTTCAGCCAACGCTCGCGGTTACATTCATAAATCTCCTGTAGGATTTGTTTAACGTTATATTTCATTTTCCAGTTGGGATAGTGACTGGAAAATTTTGAATTGTCGCTAATCCACCAAATGTGATCGCCAATGCGATTTCCTTCAGCATAAGTCCAATTAAACTTGCGTTCCGCAATTGCCTCGCACATCTGGATAGCTTCTAACATCGAACAATTGCTGTACCTGCCTCCTCCTGTATTATAAACTTGGGCGCTTTTGGGAGCTTTATAAAATTCATAAAATGCCGAAATTAAATCAGCGCTATGAATGTTATCGCGAACTTGCTTGCCTTTGTAGCCAAACACGGTGTAAGGAGTTCCCGTGACAGCACACTTCATCAAGTAGGCGAGGAAGCCGTGCAATTGAGCTCCAGAGTGATTTGGACCCGTCAAACAGCCACCGCGAAAACAAGCGGTGTTCATATTAAAATATCGACCGTATTCTTGAACTAAAATATCAGCAGCTACCTTAGAAGCACCAAACAAACTGTGCAGGCACTGATCAATTGACATATCTTCCCGAATACCGCTTTCGTAAGTATGGCCTGGTTCAATTTCCCACCTGTGTTCTAATTCAATTAAAGGCAAATTGTTAGGCGTATCGCCGTATACTTTATTGGTAGAAGTGAAAATGAAAACCGCTTTAGGACAGTACAAGCGAGTTACTTCTAGAAGATTGAGAGTGCCGTTGGCATTGACGGTAAAGTCTATTTTCGGAGCACGGGAAGCCCAGTCATGGCTGGGCTGGGCTGCTGTGTGAATTACTAATTCGATCGACTCGCCGTACCGCTGAAAGATATTGGTAATCGCTTCATAGTCGCGAATGTCAACATCTAAGTGATAATACTTGGTACCCAAAGACTTTTCGAGCAGTTGGCGGTTCCAGTTTGTAGAACCATCAGCACCAAAAAAGAACTGGCGCATATTATTGTCGATGCCAACTATATCTAAGCCTTGTTTGGCAAAGAACTTACACGCCTCAGAGCCAATTAAACCCGCCGAGCCAGTAATGATTGCAACGCCCACGTTTCACCGCCTGAAAAAATATAGTTTTCTTTGTTGTGCCCGATCGAACAAATCAGAAGTTATCCTGATTTTCCATCGAATACATCTTCGCACAATTGGGCGAAAAATAGACCTTTAACATTCCAATCATAGATTTCCCTGACGCGCGTTTGACCCGATCGACCCAAGCGCTCTCGCAATTCACGATCTTGCGCTAAACACACTATAGCTTCTGCTAGACCTTGCACCGTGCGATCGGGATCAGTAGCAGCCACTTTAATTCCCGTTTGCTCTGTCACTTGAGTAGCCGGCCCGCCCAAATCCAAACAAATTGTGGGACGGCCAACCCCCATCATTTCCGTGCACACAAAACCACCAGAGTCATGCAAACTCGGATGGAGGAGAACGTGAGAGTCCCCCATTTTAGAAAGAGTTTCAGTGCGAGATAAAGTTCCCCAAAAAAATACTTTATTTGCCAGTCCCAATTCTGTTGCCAAAGCTTCCAAGCGCTGCCTTTCGGGCCCGTCTCCGACAATCCAGTATTCCGATTGTTCCAGCTTCGCCTCCGCAAATGCACGGAGTCCCAAGTGCACCCCTTTCCAGTGTAAGAGACGACCGACACTGATGAATCTAATTGGTTGCTCAGGCGGGGGAGAAAATTTCTCTAGTTCTTGAATTTCCTGCTGTGATAAACCGACTTGCGAGAAAATCTTCACGTTTTTTGCTTTGAGAAATCGCAGTCTGGCTGCGGTTTCTTCCGTAGTTGCCAGCGCCACGGCACTGCGACGCGCCGTCAGACCCACAAAAGGATCTCGTTCTCCTACGCTTTGAGCCAATGCCCGCAGCGTTTCGTAAATTTTGCCCCGGCGGCTAAAATCTTGCCAAAAAGGCTTTGGTGCTGTTTCTGCACCCCCCACAGGCCCCCAAATAAAAGGATGCGGCAACAGCGCCAAGAAACTTGGAGACCAATGTTTGACGTAAGTTACGTGATGAACTATGTCAAAACCAATTTCGCGATCGAGCTTCCGAGCGATAAAATAAGCCCAGATTTGCCACAGATAGTAGTGAAGTTGCAGCAATCCTTGTTTCCCCTTCCAATCTTCGCTCCACCCAAACGGATCAAAATAAACAAAGTGCAGGTTTGGCACTGGGTTCCGCTCTAGTTCTGCTTCAATGTACGATCGACAAAACGTGCGAGTAAATACCCAACTTTCGTGATGTTTAGCAGATTGGATAACCGTATTCCATCCTACTCCCTCTTCCGAGCCGAGATTCGGTTCGCACGCAAAGGCAGATAAAAGAATTTTCATCAACTTTTCTCCAATACTAGCGACGTCACATCTGCTATTAATTTGGCAGCCTTTTCTGGTGTATGTTCAGCGATCAGTTCCTGGGATTTTTGCCCCATCATCACTAACTTTTCGGGGCAATCAATCAAGTCCCGCATCGCGTTTGCAATACCTTCCGACTGATAGGGATCAAAAATATAACCATTTTCACCTTCAACGATCATTTCGCAAGCCCCAGCCCATTTTGAACACAAAACCGGCTTACCAAATGCCATCGCTTCTAGCACCACCATTCCCCAAGTATCTTCTAACGTAGGAAAAACAAACACATCAGCTTCTAGAAAATAAGACCCCAAGTATCCGTATTCTATCCACCCTGTCCAAACAATTTGTTTTTCTAAACCCCATTCTTTTGTAAGAGCTTCTAGTTCCGGTCGCTGTTCTCCGTCTCCAACGATAATGACTGTGTAATTCGAGTATCCTTGGCTTTGCAAAAGTGTGCAAGCTTCTAACAGATTCTTAATCCCTTTGCGAGAAATTACTTGACCCACGCACAAAAAAATTGGGTGGGGAAATGACAAGGATACAGACTTATTATTTTCTAACTTTTGTACCAAAGCTTTAGCATCAGGAACCATGTAAGGTTTAGCAAAGATATTACTTTCGTCGGCCCCAATCATTTCTACCAAATATTCTTTACCTCGGCGACTATTAGAAACAAAGGTATCCGCAAATTTCCCCATCCAGCGTCGAATAGTCGAGCGCACCTTAGAATCTCGAAAGTCTACATTCGGGGAACTACTTTCATAAACTAAAACCACTCGCCATTTCCCTATAGGCTTAAAGATTATAGCTACCAATGTCCAGATCGAAAATCCACTAGCAAAAATGACCTGGGGCTTGAATTTCAAAAGAGGAAAAATAATCCCAGGAGTAGCCTTAATATAACCACGACTGTACCCCGTTTCTATCTTTTGGGTGGTGATGAATTGAGTATCTCCCACAACTTCGACTACTTCTGTACCCGGAGCTTCCGGATCATAGCGAGGCCAGAGGCGACCTGTATAAAAAATCGTGTTCGGAATTAGTTTTTTGAGTTCATGTAAAACCGGCGGCCAATAGGCCCCAAATTCTGCCGAAGGAACGAGCCAAGCGATGCGAAATTCATTTTTGTCAACCATCCTATTCACCTTGAGTTTTGTTTTTAGTCAATCCCAGTTTACTCAACACTGACAACCAAACTAACCTTCGATAAGGTAGCAGCCAATAAATTGGCCACAACAAACCACCATGCTGCTGAGTAAATACTTTCCATTCTCCAGGCGGTTGCAGGGTCGCATCTTTAAAGGATAAACCTTTCGGCGTGCTCATTTTATCTAACCCTTCGCTCAAATTTTTTGCAGCGGTTTTTGTCACCTGTGGGTTTAGGGAACAAGTTCCTAAATGACCGGGAGCAATCCAAACTGTACATCCTTTCTGTCTCGCTCGTAAACCATAATCCCAATCGCCAATATAATGAACAAAAGCAGGATTTAGGTTGCCCACAAGTTGGACGACATTGCGGGGAAGTAGAACGCAGTTGCCATGTATTGTGCTACAAAGTAGAGCTTCTTGAGTTGGTTCTACGAGGCGGTATCGGAAGGGAAGAAGGGGGTGGTCTCGCACCACGCCACCGTAAGTAGTTTTACCCGTTTGGGGATCGCAGGTAGAACCGGAGACGATGGCTTTTGTTTCTCCTTTTTGAGCGAGTTGGTTGCTGGTTGTTAATAAGGTTTTAAGGGCTTCTGGATACATAATTGTATCGTCGTTCAGCCAAAGGTAGTAGTCGGGATCGTCTTTCATGGCTTCGGTGAAAGCAAAGCGCATTCCGCCGTTCCAGAATAAATTGCCATCCCCATGAAAAATCTTGACTTGAGGGTAGGCTTGGTGAACTGCTTCGCTGGTACCGTCGGTACTGGCATCATCTACTATATAGGTGGAAATATCTACATTGGCTGGAAGTGCCTGGTTAAAAAGAGCCTCTAAGCAAGCCAATGTTTTCTGTTTGCGGTTGAAGCAAGTTAAAAGGACGGCGATATTAGTACGGTTCATTCTTCCCTGTGTTGCGGTTTTTAACGATAGGTAAGGCTAAAAGTAACAGTGTTTTATTTGGCCACTTGCTCGGCGGTTGCAACCGCCGCTACAAGAACGAAATTAGGGCTTACGCAGTCGCTCGCCCCTTTCACAAGAGGGCTTTAAGAGTGCCCCACTTAGCCCTGGGGGTCGGGGTATCAAGGTTTGAGAGTTTAAGAGCGTCAGTCTTAGAAGTCTGTCTGGGTAAACTATTGCTGTATTATAGTTGACCCGCGAACTTTTTGGTGATAAATTGGAATTTAGAACTTAAGTTAACAGACCAACCCTGCAAGCTTCCTAGCACATTTATAATGATGAGTTCTACTAAGCAAAAATATTTATAATCCTTGGAGTTAAACAGTTTAAATGCCACATTCTCCGATAAAAACTCCCATTGTTTTCGTTGTTTTCAATCGAGTTGATAATACCGAAAAAGTCTTCGAGGCGATTAGACAAGTTAAGCCGCCTAAGCTGTTAGTAATTGCTGACGGCCCTCGTGCCAACAAACCTGGGGAAGCTGAAAAGTGCGCCGCTGTACGTGCAATTATCGATCGGGTCGATTGGGACTGTGAAGTTCTGAAAAATTATTCAGAGATTAATTTTGGTTGCAAGGATCGCATTTCTAGCGGTTTCGACTGGGTATTTAATACCGTAGAGGAAGCAATTATTTTAGAAGATGACTGTTTGCCCCACCCAGACTTCTTCCCTTTTTGTGAACAGTTATTAGAGCATTATCGAGATGACAAACGGATTATGTCAATCGCTGGTGTAAATTTACAGTTTGGGAGAAAAAGAACAGAAGACAGTTACTATTTTTCGCGTTTTAGTAACTGTTGGGGATGGGCAACTTGGCGCAGAGCATGGCAATACTATGATATTGACATGAAGTTATGGCCTCAACTTCGGGAAGCAGGTTTTCTCGAAAATTTATTAGCTAATCCTCAATCTGTAAAAGTTTGGGATAGTGCTTTTCAAGTTTCCTATGATGGAACTCTCAACAATTGGTTTTTTAGATGGCTTTTTACTTGTTGGGTTCAAAATGGACTTGCTATTATTCCAGAAAAAAATTTAATTTCTAATATTGGATTTGGCAGTCAAGCTACCCATACTTCAGGAGAAGATAGTATATACAGTAATATGCCAACGGAAGCAATAACCTTTCCTTTAAGGCATCCCAACCACGCGATCCGAAATTTTGTAGCCGATCAATTCACTCAAGATACATTTTATGATTATCATCCTCCATTAATCAGGCGTATTAAGAAAAAAATAAATAAGTTATGCGGGAACACAATATTTAACCTTGAATAAGTAATTAGTAACCATGTCTAAAATGTCAACACTTCTCAGTTCTCTACTCAAAAATCCGATCACTGAATATCTGCGATTTTTAGTCAATTGGTGGAAGAACAAGTTTAAATATGATAACTTTTATCAAGACTATATGGCTTTGGTTACCAATTCAACTATCAGTCACAATGTTAGTGTGTCTAGTCGCGTAGCCATAAAAGATTCTGTCATTGGTTCTTACACTTATGTGCGCGATAATACGCGAATTTTCAATGGTGTTGTCGGCAATTTTTGTTCGATTGGGCCCAACTGCATCATTCGCTTAGGCGTACATCCTGTAGGAAATTTTGTTTCAAGCCATCCGATATTTTATTCGCCCAAGATGCTAGTAGGGACAACCTTTGTAGACAAAAAATATTTTGAAGAAGAGGAAAAAACTGTCCATATAGGTAATGATGTTTGGATTGGCTCAAATGTTATTGTTGTAGATGGTGTAACTATTGGTGATGGAGCCATCATCGCAGCCGGAGCCGTTGTCACCAAAGATGTGCCACCTTATGCTATCTGTGGAGGAATTCCCGCCAAACTTATTCGCTATAGGTTTGATGAACAAAAGATTGATTTTCTGCTGAAGTTTAAGTGGTGGGACAAGGATGAACAATGGTTGAGAAAAAATGTCAAAGACTTTCACAACATTGACAAGTTCATCCATATTTATAATACGGAAAATAGTTGAATGCTAACCGATTCGGTATTATGTCTAAGTAGCCGGACGTTATATAACATCAGCAGTCATCTGGGATTTAAATTTAGACCACTTGAGAAGCATTACAGCCGCTATGAATGCCAGTGTATCATTGCTAGTCTGATACGGCAAAAATCTATAGCGAAAAGTAGCCATTCTCGGGTCGCTTTCTTGGTATAAAATATCTTGGGCAAAGTTTCCCCACCGCTCATCTATCAAATCAATTGTCATACCAGCATGACCAGACGGTAGCAACATATTGGAGCCGTGAAGACCAATTATTAAGCGGCTCTCTGAATAAAGGTGACAAATCTCCTTTTCAGTTTTTTCATTAAAACTATCCACCCTGTAATCTTTAATCCATTCTGGAAACTTAGTTTTTGTCCCCAGACCAGCCACTGCAAATTGTGCTTCTGGTACTTGCAACCTGATCTTCTCAAATAACTGCTGAATTTTTAAATTTTGCAATCGCAGTGACATTGCTTGTTGATCTATTTTTCTAAGCACTCGAAACAGCAAACGGTTAACTAATAAACGATCTTCGCGCCAAATAAAAGTAATTTTAATTTCTTGGTTCTCAAAGTTATGTTTGGGAACTCTAGTAAAGCGCGTGATGTCGAACTGACTGGGATGAGAATGGGCTTCGCTGACATAAATTTCATCAAAGCGTTTAGTTTCTTCTTCAACAAACTCGGCGAAACTGGGATAGTAATTCTGACCATTTTTTAAAGACATAGGCACTGTCCAGATTTCTGCAACTTCATCGGGAACCATCCACCTTAAGAACTTAGGAACTATCACAACTAACCCGTAGTCAGAATTGCATTCTAAGTGCCTTTGTGCATTTAGCAACTTGAGCAGGGAGTGACCATAAAGATGATCGATACAGTTTAAGATAATTACCCGATTGCAGGGTTTAAAAATTTCTTTTACAATCTCAAGTTGTTCCGGTTGAGGATTTTGGAGTGAATAGAGTAATGGTTTGCCTAACCATTCCTTTTTGTAAGTATCGGCTGCAAAAACTTCTCCTTTTATTAAATTAACTTGGATGTAGTTTTTCACTCCATGACCTACTCTCAAATCGTCGATTATCTCGCTGCCGCATCCCTCGCACTTAGAGTCTAGAATAATGTGGATACCGTGCCACAGAACATTTTTGGGATGAAGTTCTGTTCCACAATAGGGGCAATTCGATCGCTGTTCGATTTTAGGTTTAATTTGAATCACTTTATTAATCCTCTGATTCTACAAGCTGCCTTGTATAAGTTAAGCGATCGCCAGATGAAATTCCCGAAGGGGCGCAATTCCTTAATCAAGAAATTCACTAATATAATCACGTAAAAATAAGTTATAAGAGTAGCTGCAGTTGCTCCAAAAGCTCCATACTTAGGAATCAGGAAAAAGTTCAACGCTACATTGAAAATAGATCCGACTACAGTTAAGTAAAGGCCGTAGCGCAACTGACCTTCTATGTTCAAATATGTACTCCGTGCTACTCCAAAATTACTGCCAAATTGCGCCCAAACGTAGAGAGCCAGTACCGCTGCTGACTGTGCATATTTTTCACCGTAAAGCAGATGCACTATCCAGGGAGAAAGTAATGATATCGGTATGGCCACCCCCAACCATAAAAATATCATAATATCCGAGTAAATTTGAAATTTATTTAGATATTCTTCATAATTTGTCTTTCTCAAATTCGCTAATTTGGGAAAAATAGAGCTTGATATGATCATCGGCAAAAAATCGCAGATTTCCGAAATTTTAACAGCCGCAGCATAATAGCCCAGTTGAGCATTTTGATTCATGGCGCCGAGCATTATCTGATCGGTTTTTGAGTACACATAAACTGCCAATCCCGACAAAATTATCGGCCAGCTCTCCGAGAGCAGTTCCTTACACCGTTCCCAACTAAAATGCCAATCCTTAATTTTATTCCCCGTAAGCTTATAAAAATATACATAAGCGATTCCTACCAATGCCACCTCTCCCAATCGAACCCAGGCGAAGGCAAGCAGGGGGGCTTTAATTGTCACTAACCCAATTCTGACAGCAGCAACTAAAAAACATACCGAATTTTTAGCCAACACTGTATATTTTGACTGGATTTGGGACTGAAACCAAAAATTGATAGCCTCAAAAGCATTAAAGATAGTTCCTGCTGCGATGATACCTACCAGCCACCGAGTCAGAGTGTCGTTGGGCTTGAGTAGCGCAATCACGGTGACAGTTAACAACAAAGTGATGCAGCCACCAGTAAATTGCAGTCCGAAGGCTGTTCCCAGAGTCTCATTTTTGCATTCTGGGTCGCGAGCGATATTCCTCACTACCAGAGTACCCAACCCCATCGTTGCCACTGAACTAAACAGCGACACAAAGGCGATCGCGTAGTTGAGCAATCCAAATTGTGTCGGACCAAGATAGCGAGCCACCCAAAGGCCTACAAACAGGCCTAGACCCATCTGCAAGATTTGGTCAGTGAACAGCCAAGCTATGTTGCTGAGTACCTGGCGCAGACTAGGGCCGAGCCTTTGACTGACCGCAGTTAACTTATCTAGCATCAGAATATTTTAAATCTTTACAAAACACAAACGCGGTTCTGGCAGGGTCGGCAATCTTGCAAAATTAGACTGGTTGATCCTATAACAACATACCACAACTTGAGGGAGCGTCTTAATGAAAGCAGCCAACCTAGAAATTGGAGTTTGGAGGTAGAAGGAAAGCATTGGTGACAAGTTAAGGAAAAAGGGAAATTGTCAAGGGTAGTATTTGCATGGGTCTGGGATCGTGGGAAACTTA
>NZ_JAUBPI010000188.1:0-3539 GCF_036700645.1 Microcoleus sp. S36b_A4
GAGCCGGATGCGGGGAAACCAGCACGTCCGGATCTAACTGAGAGGTGCGGAGGATAATACCTCCCATCGACTCAAACTTTCCAATTGTCTAGTTAAATTTTTATGATTGAAACCTTATTTCACGCTTATACGCCCCTAGTTATCTGGACGGGCTTAGGACTGCTGCTGTTTCGGTACATCCCAGTTGATTTTCCCAAGCTGCTGAGCCACTTTCTTTTCTGGATTGGGATACCGCTGCAAATTCTAGTTTTAGCCCGTCAGAGCGATTTTTCTGGTGCTGTGGGATTCACGCCGGCGATCGCCATATTTGTGTTATTTCTGAGTACGAGTTTTGCTGGGCTGACTTGGGTATTATTGCGTAGGCTGAGTGCGGCCCACATCCAAAAGCCCTATTTTCAGGGCAAAAATTCTCTAGTAAATTTATTTTTATTAAATTTTAATTCCCTGAAGCGATCGAGCCAAGGCAGTTTTCTCCTAGCTGCGATGTTAGGGAATACGGGCTTTGTTGGATTAGCAATCACCCCGTCTATCATCAGCAGCGATAACAACAATTGGGCTGTCTTGTACAGCGTCACTAACAACGTTATTGGAACTTATTGTTTCGGTGTATTTATTGCTAGCTATTTCGGGAACTCGGAGCAAAAAAATCACTGGTGGACTCAGATCCGGGACGTGCTGACAGTTCCCGCCCTGTGGGCTTTTTTGATTGGTTTTTATACTAGAAACATCCCCCTGCCCGAAACAGTGGAATCTGGCTTGCAGACTGCTGTTTGGGTGGTAATTGCCAGTGCTTTGCTGCTGGTTGGCATCCGGCTGAGGTCTATTAAGAAATGGGAAAGTTTTGAACTGGCATTAATCCCGTCACTGTTAAAAGTGGTAATTGTGCCGGTGCTAATCGGATTGGGTGCTAGTTATTTCGGATTGAGTGGCGATCCGAGGTTCGTGTTGGTGTTGATGTCGGGAACGCCCACAGCTCTTTCCGTGCTGATTTTAGCAGAAGTCTACGAGCTCGATCGCGATTTGTTAGCTAGCAGCATCGCCATCACTTCTGTCGGTTTGCTGTTGATGCTTCCGCTGTGGTTAGCTGGGTTTAGTTGAAGTTGGGCGATCGTGTGGGGGTTCAGAAACCGGGTTTCTTTCCAAAATTTCGGTGGGGATTCCAAGACGAGCGCAGAAACCCGGTTTGTTGGATTTGGATCGCGTTACTAAAACAGGAAATAAACCCAACACTAATGATTGTTGCCCGACTTTTGATAGTTGGTATAATATAGAAATAACTTCAAGGAGGTTATAGGTATGACAAGCATATCCGACGAACAAACAGCTATCATCCGTACAGAAAGAGGAGTGTCGATCGCAGGTACGCGCATCACTATCTACGACATCATGGACTATGTGACGGCTCAATATCCACCTAAGTTTATCAGGGGATTGTTTGACCTTACAGAGGAACAAATTAACGCAGCTTTAGCTTATATTGAGGCAAATCGCTCTGATGTTGAAGCTGAGTATCAAATAGTGCTTAAGGAAGCTGAGGAACTTCGGCTGTACTATGAAGAAAAAAATCGCGATCTGATTGCCAGAATTGCGGCACAACCACCAAGACCAGGAACGGAAGCTGCTTGGGAAAAGCTTCGAGCCGCGAAGGCAAAGCGTGAGGCAAAAGCGTGATTTTTTTGATAGATCATAATCTCAATGGACACGCCCTAATTTTGTTTGGCTCTATTGCTAATCAAGGTTGGCTTGATATCATCCCAATTCGTTTTATCACCTTAAAGGAGATTGCTTTAATATGTTAACTAAATACATCCAAGCTGCCATGAAGCAAGCTAAGTATGAAATTTTCCCTGATGATGGGACTTTCTACGGAGAAATTCCTATCTGTGAGGGAGTCTATGCAAATGCTGTAAGTCTCGAAGCTTGTCGAGAAGAATTGCAAGAGGTATTGGAAGACTGGATTTTACTTAGTCTCACCCTGAAACTTCCTTTACCTGTCCTTGATAATATCGACCTTACAGTTACCAAGGAAGTTGCCTGATGCCTCCTTTAAAACCAGTCAAACGTCGAGACTTAATTCATTATCTGAAACAACTGGGATTTGACGGTCCCTATTCCGGAAAAAGGCATCAGTTCATGGTGAAAGATAACCTTCGCATTACCATCCCCAATCCTCATCAAGGTGATATCAGTGCCAACTTTTTAGCTAAGATTTTGCGACAGGCTAAAGTTGATATTAGTGATTGGGAGAACCTCTAAAGTTGAGAGGGTTTTGTCAATTATATTAAATAAAACGATCGCCCTTCTTCTGCTACTGGGTATGGTAGGGGATGGGCGATCGCAATTTGATTATCAACAAAAGTAAGGTGTGTCACCTGCGATAATCGATCGTTTTGGTGAAAAATGGCAAGGTGACGCACTCTACTACTAAAAGACCTATTCTAAAGATGTCTTTGTTTTACTTCTTGACAAAAGCATAAAAACTCGTTAGGATAACTTTTTAGGTAAAAGTTTTATTTAAACCCGCAAGATACAAGAAAAACTAACCCCAAACTTGGTGTTTTGGCATTTTACAAAAAAAGGAAACAACGACAATGACTATTATCCAAGACGGTGAGTTCAAAGGCGCTATTGTTGGAAGCAACGGCAATGACGCAATTCAATAATCTGGAATCATTTTTGGTGTCCAAGGTAACGATACCCTTTCTGGCAATGGTGGTAACGATACCATTTACGCTGGCAAAGATAACGATATCTTGTATGGTGGTGGTAGAGATAATTTTCTCCGCGGCGATCAAGGTAACGATACAATTTACGGCGGTGAAGGTAACGATACCATCTACGGTGGCAAAGGTGACGATTTCATATTTGGTGGTGAAGGTATCAACATTCTTTACGGGAGTAATGGCAGCGATACTTTCAATGTCAAAGCAGGAGATAAACTTCCAGACTACAATCCTGCAGAAGGAGATGTTTTAATCGGTAACTTTTCTGTCGAAAACGGAGTTGTTCAAGCTATAACTACTCCAACACCCACACCAAGCCCAACGCCTACTCCTACACCCGCTCCGACTCCGACTCCCACCCCAACCCCTGTGATTCCAAGACAAGATAGCGTTGCTGCTTATTCTAATGGCAGTGAAGTAATAGGAGTAGGTCGCACAGCCCCTCGTAATTCCGAGCTGGCTTCAGAATTTGGATCTGATACTTTGACTGGCTCCGGTAACAGTATACTTGTAGGCATTGCTGGAGATCCAGATTAATTTGCTGCCAACTTAAACTCGCGGTTAATAGGAGATGGCATCAAAAACTTTGGAACAGAAGATGAAATCCTTCTTCCTACGGTTCTCCAAGGTAAAACCCGAATTGTTCCTTCAACACGTGAGCCTAATGAATTTTTTGTCCAAGGAAACCAAAAAAATACTTGTTTGTTTATAACAGTCAAAACAATTTAACTGCAACAACAATATAGCAAAACCATTTGATTTGTAAACAATCGATTCAATCATCACAAGCGTTTCAGGTTGTTCTACATTCACAAC
>NZ_JAUBPI010000189.1:0-3355 GCF_036700645.1 Microcoleus sp. S36b_A4
TCGCTGGTATTTATAATTATGAACTTTTTTTGAAGACAAACTAGCGCTCGTCTGAGACTTTCGCAAGAGGTCTAATCAACTTGGCAGATCCGGCACTGTCCAGCCATTTTTCTGGACGATCGCACTGCCCAGAAAGTAGCGCTATTCTTAGAAAAGGGATTTGTGTCAGCGAGACTCCGGGAGATTCTTATCAATATTACTTGGAGTCCTGAGCAAATGAAATTGATCGAAGCGCAATTAGCACGCGCGGCAGTTTAGCTCGCCGGAAGAGGTTATTACAAAAGCCCTCCAGACTTTGACTCAAACACGCCAGCATTATTGGGAGTGGGTGGAGGAGGTGCGCTCTTCGGTGGAGGAAGCGGAGGCAAAACTATCGCGGGGTGAGGGAATCCCCTTAGAGACTGCGTGCGAGCAATTACAGGAAAAGTTTCGCAAGGCACGAGAGGTTGAGGGATGAGTCAATGCTTTGTCTCTCCAACAGCAATTCGTGCAAAAAGTATCCCATAATTTTGGGTCAGGGAAATAAACCGACACCTATTTTATAGTTTGTGCTAGTTAGATTAGATTCAAATAGCCCGGAATTAATGCCAGTTGAACATCAGTGGGGAAATTTACCCGAAAACTACTTTAATAACCTAATATTCAAGTCAATGTCTAAGGTAATCGATGAGCTTTGTCAAGAACTTGTCAATCTAGCATTTAACCGGGAGCGCTGGCGCTCAATGACATATTTCCCACATTTAAGAATAAGCTCTTTGAACGCAACTTAGTATGAGTTTTGAATTTAAGATGTATCAAAATCCAGAGCGCAGTCCGGCTGCAACTTCCCCAACCGCCTACTTGGTGTAATCAATAGTAATGATGAAATTTCTAGTTTTAAGAGTTCCTAGGTCCGTCAATGAAGGCTTTTAACTCAATAGCATCGTGACTGCAAAACACGCGCACATCTTTACTATGCTGCACCGATAATGCGTGCAGCCGGCCTTGATTGAGCAACCTAGCCTTGCGATCGACCTCCATCATCCATTGGTAGGCGCGCAGACCGGGCGTGCAGCGTCGGTTAGCTGCATCCATCTCGTGTCGGTAGAAATAGGCATCGCCTGCGTGCAGAAGCCAGCCATCGGGTGTATCAATGGCAATGCCAGCATGACCGCGCGTGTGCCCCACCAACGGGATTAGCAAAATTTCCGGCGGCAATCCGTCGAGCTCGCGGACTGCTTCAAAACCAAACCAAGGTTCGCCACCCGCCGAATAGTATTTCCACCGTTTGACTTCATCCCACTGCCCCGGACGATAGCGCCTTTTTGTGATGAAACCATGCCGATCGTGTGCGGCATCGATTTCAGCCTGCATGACGTGTACGGTTGCTTCAGGGAAATCCTCTAGACCACCGGCATGATCGAAGTCGAGGTGGGTGAGTACAATATGGCGCACATCGCTTGGTGAAAATCCGAGCTGTTCAATTTGATGGATTGCCGTGTACTTGCGATCGAACTGGATGTTATTAAAATAAACGAAAAACGGGCTGAGCCGAGAGTAAGGCGACTGGATATCCCGCAATCCGAAGCCGGTATCAATCAGAACAAGTCCCTGATTGGTTTCAACCAGCAGACAGTGGCAGGCGAGGTTAGCCGTCAAACCGCTACTAAAGCCATCGAAAAGCGCCCCTCCAATGGGACACATACAGCCACAATTGAGATGATGAATTTGCATAAATGTGCTGTACTAAATTACTTAGGCGGGAACCATTTATTACTCAGTTCGCATCCAAGGCCGATGCTGCATAATGCCATCGATGAACGCCTGAGAAAAATTCGCTAAATCGTCGTCACTACTGGGAGAAGTAAACACGCTTTTATTGGCTGCAATCTTGCCACTATCTGCGATGTTTACTTTCTTTAAATCTACACATAAGCATAGTAAGACGGGCGGAAATTATTGGTTGGCAGAACCCGGTTCAGTAAGCTGGCGGTGCATTTCGGCATTAACGGTATCAGGCAAAACCTTGCTTGCGCTGGCTAGAATCTTTGTCTTGAGCGAACCTGCAATGATGTTGTCCTTACCAGCCATCAAGGCTTCAAATCCCTGTTTGGCAACCTCGGCTGGATCATCTTTCTTGTCGGCGCCCGCCTTCGTGTCATCCATTCCCGCCCGGTGGAAGAAGTTAGTATCGGTGGGACCGGGCATCAGCGAGGTGACAGTTACACCTGTATCTTTTAACTCATTGCGGAGTCCTTCGGAAAACGAGTGGATGAAGGCTTTGGATGCTGCATAGACTGCCTCGAATGGCCCCGGCATTAGGGCGGCAATGGAGGAAGTGAATAGAATCCGTCCTTGGCCGCGATCGACCATATCCTTGACTACCCGTTTAGCCAAATGCACAGACGAGACAACGTTGAGGTTAATCAGATTTAGTTCGTCCTTCAAGTCTGTCTCGCGGGCAAAGTCGCCACCGACGCCGACACCGGCATTAATTGCGATCGCATCCACTGGCCGATTAGTCGCTTTTATCTGGTTGTAGAGCGTCTCAACACCGTCGTAGGTAGCGAGGTCTGCCTGCACTGTCTCGACTTTGGCACCGAGCCCCTCAAAGGCTTGAGCCGCTTCATTGATGCTCGCTCCGGTGGCGGTGACTAGGAGATCGAAGCCGTTTTGAGCGAACTGTTTGGCGAGTTCGTAGCCGATACCGTTAGAGGCACCCGTCACGATAGCCAAAGGCCGGGTCAACGAACTGTTTATAACCATTTAAAATCCTCTGTAACTGCTCCACGCTCTTTTGTCTAGGCTTGCTTCTGTCTGTACTAGACAATCTTTGTGGACTGTGGACGTTCAACTTTTACAATGCTAGGGAGATAGGAGTGCGATCGCATCTTTCCTAGGACATAAGCTTTTAGGCATTTAAATACGGTAGAGTCGAAAACAAACTTCATGCAATTAGTGTAAAAATCACAGCCGAGAATCATCTTAGAGAAAGAGCAAATAGAGAAACTACATAAAGCCTTAAAAAATGAATAAAATGGAAATATTAAAGAAATAATTATACTTAGATAGCAATCCTTGCAGGAGCCGTAAAATTTTTACCCCACCCCAACCCTCCCCGCGAGATCGGGGAGCAAGTAAGAAATTCACAAATGATGCGAGGATTGCTATCTAACTATGAAATGCGCGTAGATAGGGCTAATAACTCTTTTGATAATTATTGGGGAGCCGCCATTATCGGGCGCTAAATCGGATGCGATGAGAGACGGGAGATGGAAGATGGGAGATTGACTCGGAATATTAACCCTCTTTTGTCACTCTCGTGGTAGTATAAGCAGTAACACACCCCAAAAGCATTGCCAGTCCTATGGTAGAG
>NZ_JAUBPI010000190.1:0-3351 GCF_036700645.1 Microcoleus sp. S36b_A4
CAGTAAAACCGGAGTCAAAATCCTCCAAAGGTTTACCCTACATACTCCGACGCCTTTTGTCAATGGGGGAACTTCAGCTTAGGATTGAGCAATATCGCCTCTGTGTAATCTTCAATTGCTCCCAGATAGTCCGCTAGTTCAGCACGAACAAGAGCCCGGTTATTGTAGGCATTTGCATACTTAGGATTGAGCTTAATTGCTTGATTGAAATTTTTAATTGCTCCCTCAAAATCTCTTTCTTTAGCCTTATTTATTCCCAGTCCATCGAAATCCTCAGCACAGATAGGAGGGTGCGATTGCACCCTCTCGACCACAACCTCGTCACAAAAGTTGTCCAGCACTTCCTCAACTTGCTCGGGTTCAGCATCTTGAAAATCATAGTTACTCTGTTCTTTTTGCTCTGTCTCAGTTTTAGTGACTGGATTAGCAATAATATCTCTCGAATCTAGCCCTAGCTTTTGACAAATCTCTTCAAAATTCAAACGGTCAACTGGTTCAGGTTTAAAAAAAAGACTAACAGTTGAGCGAGCTATTCCTAACTCTCGCGCTAAAGCAGTCTTATTTAAACTATTTCTGACTAAAGCTTGTTCTGCTTTTTTGATGCCTTCTAGAGATGCCTTTAATCCTCTTATAGCCATAGCCTGACTCCAACACTTATGGCTATTGTAACTGAACGAATGAAAGTCAGACACAAACTCAGACAGAAAGTCGGACACATCAGACAGTTTAGCCGGTCGCAATCTCAGACACCGACCCTCGAAGCTAAGGATGTAGTGATTCACTACTCAAAACTTAGCTAACGGAATTAATCATGTACAACAACAATCAGCACAACGAAGCCAAATTATCCCAGCAAATACCCCCGCTTTCCCAAAAACAGGAATACGACTTCCAAACTCAAAAGAAAGTAGGAAAGACAGGAGAGGCGATCGTAGACCAGTGGTTGCAGATTCATGGCTATCGCATTGAGGATGTCTCAGATTTGCGACAGTATCAGAAAGCAGGTATTGACCGCGTACTAATTCGCCCAAACGGTTCAACTGCAACTGCTGAGTATAAGACTGATATAAAAGCCAAGTAAACTGGAAACTTGTTTTTTGAAGCTTGTGACGATCGCAACCGTCCCTGTTGGGGATGGACTTCTAAAGCCGATCTCTGGATATTTTTCATTCCTCAACAGGAGATATTGGTCGTCGAACCGGGTAAATTCAGGTTGTTAGTTTCGCAGCAACAGCCAGAACTCTCGCAGAAAGTAGTACCAAATCGAGGCTACAGTGTAACTGGATTACCTGTTCCATTAGTAAAGGTGCGGAATATTGCTAGTCACGTTTTCAAGTTTCCTGACGTTCTTTTCTAAAAAGAGACTCCCTGTTAATCTGGCGATCGCCTTGAGTAGGCGATCGCCATTATTCGAGTAATAATACTTAGCAAACGCTAATTGGGCGATCGTTATGTTTTAATAAAAAATTGAGCAAAATCCCAACAAAACTAGCCATGAGTCCTAAATCAATAGCCGTAATCAACTTCAAAGGCGGTGTCGGAAAGACCACCGTCACTTGGAGTCTGGGAAATATTATATCCCAAGGAACCGACTTAGAAGTCTTGATGTTAGACTTAGATCCGCAAATGTCGCTCACAGAGGCGATCGGACTTAACGAAAATACAGGTCATTTAGATGACAAATTTGGTAAGTGGTACGAAAAATCTCTCAAGCACAGACTTACAATTTACGACGCTCTAGAAGTCTTTAAAAAAGCCGGACAGAATTTTAAATTTCCCGTTGGTTTCGACACCATTTATCAGATTGACGAACAGTTGCATTTTGTCCCTTCAGTTGAAGAGTTGTATTGGTTGGATATCGATGGATTTGAGGGGAAAAGTGTTAAAGACTTCATCCGCAGATTCATCGGCAAAATCGCCAACTCTGCCAATCTCCCCAAATACGACTTGATGCTTTTTGACTGTTCGCCTTCCTTCAGTCTCCTCACCTACAGCGTACTCTCTTGCTGCGACTTAATATTAATTCCGGTCAATCCAGATTATTTTGGTTCTAGGGGATTGAGTTTAGTTTTAAACTCGCTCCAAAAACGGATTGAGCCTTATCCGTTTCCCAAGATAGCAGTCTTTATGAATAAAGCTAAAACCTATGGAGGATTGCTGACAAATGAAGTTCAGTTTTACATGAGAGAAGTAAAGAGACTTTGCGATGAGATATCAAAAGATAATAACATAGAAGTTAGATTTTTAGAATCTACTATTCGGGAAAGCGTCGGGCTAAAACGGGCGATTAATGAGGGAGAACTACCGCGAGAATTAGTTAGAGAATTTGAAAAACTATGGCGCGAGTGTGAGGAGTATCTGAAATGAGTAAAAAAGAAATTTTGGCTGCTTCCGAACAAGAAAGCGGGGGGTTAGTTGAGGAAATTGGCGAACTTAAGGAAATCTTGCGGGACGTTGCTCGAAAATTAACCCGGCTTGAGACTCAAGTCAAGCGGGGAGTGATTTCTGCTGGCTCAAAAACTTCGGATATTCCCAGGGGTGCTGATGTTAATAAACCTGTTAATTTATCGGCTAGAAATGTTCTAGAAGTTTATGAAGAACTGCGTTTACAAGCTAAGAATGGTAATGAAGAAGAGGTGAGGCAAAAGTTGTTGGCAATGAGTGCAACTGACTTGAACTTGATGTGTTGCGAGTTAGGGATGCCGCCCAGCAGCAAGAATCCGTCCCGCAAAAAAATGTTCGAGCTAATTATTGGCAGAATTAAACAGAGTTTGAGGCTGTCGCGGCATATCGACAGACAAACACTTTGAATCGGGCATTGGGAATTGGGCATTGGTAATAGCTTGGACTTAGAATTTGCGTAAGGATTCAGGTAAAAATAGTTCCGCAGAGAGCCGAACAATATGGTAATGTAGTCAGATGAGCTAAAAGTCAGAGTTATCAGCAGCACTAAAATTAGAAATGGTTGACCAGTTGAGTCGTGAGGAGCTGGTCAAAATTGTGCGCACCCAACAGAAGCTGATTGAAAAATTACAACTCCAGCTCGAAAAGCTCCAAGAGAGACAGCCCAGCAATAGCAAAACATCATCGAAACCCCCATCAAGCGATCTGATACAGAAATCAGAGACAGCCGCTTTTGACAACTCACAAGAGTCAGAGTCCCAACCAAAACGCAAAGCAGGAGGACAGCCGGGACATATCGGCAAAACCCGAAAAGGGTTTGGGCGAGTAGATAGATATCAAATCAGCACTCCTGAATCTTGTGAGCATTGTGGTAAGCTGTTCGACATCTAAACTGCATTAACTCGCGTTACCTTTGTTTTTGATCTTTCGGTTCCATTTCATAATTAA
>NZ_JAUBPI010000191.1:0-3042 GCF_036700645.1 Microcoleus sp. S36b_A4
CGTACTTCATATTATGGGAGCTAATTTTTTCTTTTATTTTACCTAGAACGAGCGCACTTTCGCAAGAGGTCTAATAAATCGCCAATTAAAAAAGCTAACTCCTGTTGGGGAGTTTGGCTTGGGCTGACAGCGGGCGCGGGTACGATCGCACTTGCAGGCGTGGGCACGATCGCACTTGCAGGTGCTGGCTGAATCTGAGTTACAGGCTGGGTTAGAGAGGCAAGAGGGGCTGTGGGCGCGGGATTTGGCGCGTTTGAAGGTTCGGGGGCGATCGCAGGTTGAGCGCCGAGGGAGGAGGTGATTTGGGAAACAGAGGGAAGGGTAGGTGTAGAAGCTATGCGGGCAGCAGCGTTTGGGGTTGTGGGCGTTGAGGGCTGTGTAGGGCGCGCGCGGGGTGGCAGTACGAATGAATCGGGCAATTCAGGTAGTTGGAAGTCAATGGGAAAACCAGGTATCGGATCGGGTGTTGCCGAAGGTGCGATCGAAGTTTGGGGAATTGGGGCAAGTGGGATAAATATTTGGGGAATTGGGAAAGGTGCGATCGAGCTTTCCGGCGTTGGGGCAGGTGCGATCGAGCTTTCGGGTGTTGCCGAAGGTGCAAGGGGTAAACGCGGTGCGGGTTGCGGTGAGGGCGTGCCTGCGGGCGCTGGAGTCGCTGTGGGGGAAGGCGTTGGAGTATCTGCTGCTGTCGGTGCGGGCGATGGAGTATCTGCTGCTGTCGGTGCAGGTGTGGGAGTAGCTGCTGGTGTGGGTGCAGGCGTTGGAGTAGGTGCGGCTGTGGGTGCGGGCGTTGGAGTAGCTGCTGCTGTGGGTGCGGGCGTGGGAGTAGCTGCGGGCGTTGGAGTAGCTGCTGGTGTGGGTGCAACTATTGGTGGCGGTACGGAGATAATTTGAATGCGATCGACATCCTGTTTGTGAGTATAAAGATATTCGCGATCGGGCAAAATTGTTTGTATGGGATTACTATTTCCTCTAGTAATTGCACCCGCCGTTCCATTTGTCTCGGAATTGCCGACAATAAAAGGCGTTATTCCCGCGCCCCCGTGGCGGATAGTTATAGTACCGCCGTTGCTATCTCCAGGATTTCCAGCCGTAGAAATGCTAGCATTGATGCCGTTTCTGTCTGTGAAGGAATTGAGCGATCGAAAAAACCTTCCCATCAGAATCTCGACATTGCCTCCCGTACCTTTGCCGAGACTACTTTGAGCGTTAATTTGACTCGCAGTAATATCGCCCTCAGCACTGCGGTTATAAGCCGTGACATTCCCTGCATTCCCCTCAGCCGAAGAGTCAATTTTACCAACATTAATACTTCCGGTAGCGTCGAGCAAAATACTGCCACCATTACCAGGAGACGAGGTATTGATATCGCCCGCACTAATATTAGTTCCAGCGCTCAAAGCGATATTGCCACCAGTGTTAGGGGAAGTCGCATCAATATTTTTAGTTGTGATTTCTCCGTTCTCGCTAAACAAAGAAATTCCGGCGGGTGAGGTAATATTTTGGGCGGTAATATTATTCGTAGTAATAATGTTAATTGCCGCGGAACTTTCGGGGATATCATCTTGAATATTGACGCTGTTGAGGGGAGCAACACTGCCCACAGCACCACCAAAGTCAACACTTCCCGCATCGGGTTGAACAGTCAGACTGTAAGGCCCGTCAACTGTAGACTTAAAAGTAATATCGCCAGTCTCTAAAATTTTGACCGAGAGGTCGTTACCTAATGTTACCGGAGCGTTAAAAGTAATGTTATTGCGGTTAGTTTCGATCTTGCCCTTGGCAGTAATAGAATCATTTGCCTGGACATCAATATTGCCACCAGTAACAGTAATACTGGGAGCGAAAGTGCGGGAATTAATATCAGATGTCGAAACTGTTCCGCCAGCATTTATGGTGACTCCTCCGCCCTTACCATTTGCTGCGGCGGTAATAATTGGGCCGGCAGTTGTGTCGATATTACCGCCGCTTTGAATGCGAAGATTGCCACTGTTGGCGTTGAACCCGCTTAATAATAGGGCGCTACCAATTCCTGCCGTACTGATATTGCTTCCAGCTTCGAGGGAAATATTGCCGCCGTTGTTGCCGCCGATCGCATTGATGATTCCGGCGGTAGTGTCGATCGCCCCGCCGCTTTTAAACGTGATTGAGCCGCCGTCTTGATTGCCGATCGCCCGGATGTCGCTGGTAGTAATATTTCCCCCAGCATTTAGATTAACATTGCCCCCTGTGTTAGTTTTAAGATCGGGAGATGAACCGTCATAACTTGTCAATAACTGACCTGTAGTGATATTTCCGTTGCTGTTAGTAAAGTTAAGATTTCCACCCTGTATTCCCGATACTAAAACATCGCCTATATTAATGTCACCGTTGGTAGTAGATAAAGTAACATTGCTACCGTTGCCCTTACTAGAAGTACCCGCGATCGCGGTTCCTGTTGTCGGTGTTGTGATGCCGGTGCTGGCTTGAATGGTAATATTTCCAGCAGCGCGATCGCCCGTAGTATCGATCGCGCCGATATTAATTGTACCCCCACTTCTAAGGGCGATCGAGCCGCCGCTTTGAATTGCCCTGACATTGAAATTGCCAGTCGTAATATTATCGCGATCTGCTATTAAAGTTATTGACCCACCATTTTCAGGGGCAAAACTTACAATAAACGGCCCACCATAATCCATATCACCATAAGACAAAGTCAAATCACCATAAGACGAAGTATTTTGGTAGAATTCACCTGTGTTAATGCTGCCATTAGTGCTAGTAAAATTAATTATGCCTCCCTGTGTGTTACTCTGCCCTCTACCGTAGGCAGACACTTTACCTGTTGTAATATTTCCATTAGCAGAGACACGTATATTGCCACCTATATTATTGCTTTCGGAAATAACATCTATCTCGCCAATGTTAATAGTTCCATTTACGCTAGTAATATTGATATTTGCAATATCAGCTTGTCCTCCAAATATACTAGACATCTCCAAAATAGTAACAGTTCGTGGTAATATCACATCATAAAGCTTTTTTGACCCAGAAACATGAGCG
>NZ_JAUBPI010000192.1:0-3012 GCF_036700645.1 Microcoleus sp. S36b_A4
TCGCTGGTATTTATAATTATGAACTTTTTTTGAAGACAAACTAGCGCTCGTCTGAGACTTTCGCAAGAGGTCTACTGCCTCCCAGAGGTGATGGGTAACACCCCCTGCGAATTCGCCAACAGTCTCTCCTAATCCTTACTACAATCGGGGTTTGACTAAGTATAATCTAGGGGAAAAAGAAGCAGCGATCGCAGATTATAGTAAGGTAATCGAGCTTACTTACTATAATGCTCATGCCTACTACAATCGTGGTTTAGCCAAGTCTGACCTAGGACAAAAAGCAGAGGCGATCGCCGATTATCAAAAAGCCGCTGACTTGTACAAGTACCAAGGAAATACAAGTGATTACCAAGAGGCTATTAACAAAATTCAAGAATTATCAGCAGAGTAGCGAGTTAGAGATTGTTTTGAGAAACCGACCAATGATATTTTGCCTTGGGAAAATAGTTATTAAGCCGATTTAATTGAACCGCATAACCGCTGCAATCGGTAGAGTAGATATTAACCCTATTGCTGCAATCCCTTACTGTGCAAATTCTGTTCGATGTGCTGCATATCCTTCATATCCTCACCAGCAACTATCCCGTAAATTTCCGTGTAGATTTTCCCGTATTTAACCTTCTCTAAAGCCGACAGGATGATCAAGTCCTTGCGATCGAGTTCTGGTTTCAGGGTGACAAGAATCGATTCCAAAGTCCCATCCATTCGCCAGTCACTCGAATACTTAGCCACCTCCTTTCCCAGCCCCAGTAAGGTATGGCGCTGCACACACAGCGGAGTCGAGCCATTAACTCGGAAATTGGCATCAATGGCATACAACTCTCCCTCCGAGTCTTCCAGCACGTCGAAGCCAATAACGCCGAAATAACCCTGTTGGTGAGCATATTTACCAATAGCGGCAATCATCTCAAAAAACCTACTCATGTCGGTTTCGCGGTAGTGAATCAGTCCCCCTAAATAGCTGCCCTCTGGGGTGACAAGTTGACTGGTAGTGCCGATAAGCGTGATATCTCCCGTTTTGCTTACATAGAACTGCACGCAATAGTTTTGCACTTCATTCTTGACGAATTCCGAGACAATAATCGTATCCACCAACTTAATATCGAGATATTTCCTCACTTCCTGCAAGCAGTAGTTCAGATCGCTGGCGCTTTTGATAATATAAGTGCCTTCTCCAGAAAGTCCGTGGGATGTTTTAATCAAGTAGGGGAATTGCTCTGGTAACTGAATGCTTTCGAGATTGACTTCGTGCAGATTGTAGCTTTGGTATTTCGGACATTGCACCCCTAATTCTGCTAGCGTTGCTTTGCTGAGCAAGTGGTAGTGGATGTCGGGATGGACGGCGTGTTTTTCGGGTTTGAGATTGTCGAAGGGAAATAGAGTCAGGAGTTTGTCAAAGCGATCGCTGCTGCTGAGATCATCAAGATAAGTTGAGCAGTCTATCATCTCCATACTGCGGTAGCTGAAGCCAAAATGCTCCCGCCAATAGTCCATCAGCGAGTTTGGCGGCTCATTAATCACAATCCCTGGGATGGCCTCGCCTAACACAGCGAGATTTTTCCAAGGTTCCTTCTGGCCAATCTTGTCGAAAGAAGTTTTGGTGGCTTCACTGCTGCCGTCTTGAATAAAGTATTTTTCCCTGTTGGGGTAAGCAGCCCAACTGGCAGTTGCAGGGTAATTTAGGATGAAGGCATAACGTGCATCTGTGATATCGGAAGCAAACAAATCGGAAAGAGAATTACCCTGAAAGTAAGGAAAATCGTATGTGGAGTTCATAAGAAACCTTCAAGTCGAGTTTGAATTGAACTGTTTTCTCGGCCACTAAGTAGCTCGACATAATTAAAAGTAGGGTGGGCAAGGCCCGCCCTACAAATTGAAAAAATGTTTATTGATGTCCAGCTACTTAATACCTAGGAAACAAGATATTAGTTGCGGAATTTTAAGTCTCTCCAACTAGAGAGAATGCAGCCTCAATAATTTCAATGATGGACGAGTTGTTTTTTCTTAGTGAACACAGCCACCTTGTCCATTTCTTCGGTTCTATAAGCACAAGCCATGTCGGTTGAGTTATGCGCCCAGCCAACCCGCCCTTGAGGGTCTATGAGGATACACCCAGCTTCTCCTGCCACCTTAGATGCCAGAGTCTCAATAGCCATCTGCGCTGCATCGTCTGGGTGCTTGCCGGATGCGAGAATGTCGATCGCAACCTTAGCCAAAACTACTGGCATAATCGACTCACCATCGCCTGTGGTCGAGCAACCGCCCTGTTCATTTTCAGCAAACAAGCCTGAGCCGATAATGGCGCTGTCGCCGACGCGACCGGCGGGCTTATTCATAGTGCCGCCTGTTGAGGTACCGGCAACTAAGGTGCCACTACTATCCAAAGCTACACAACCAACGGTATTAGGGCGGTCAATAACTTCTTTTTCCTCCTCCCACTCTTCCTGTTGCTCATCCGCGATTAAGTCTTCTTTTGTACACATCTCGGCTCCAATTTCTGCCGCAAAATCTTCTGCGTGATCCGCTACTAAGAACATGGGTTTTTTATCCATAATCTTTCGCGCCACGGAGATGGGATGGCGCACCCCTTGAACATTTGCGAGGGCTCCCCAAGCTAATGAACCGCCTTCCATGATCGCTGCGTCTAGCTCTACTTCTCCCTGGTTGTTGAGAACCGATCCAAAGCCTGCGTTAAATGTCTGGTCAGCTTCCAGAACCCGGATAGCTGCCTCAACTGCTTCTGCTGCGGAACCCCCGCTTGCGAGCACTGCCCAACCCGCTTCTGCTGCTGCGGTACAGCCTGCATTGTTGGCTGCAACCTTCTCTTCTGAGATGGTTTTTGCTCCACCGTGAACAATAATGCTTAGTACCATAAATTTCCTTTTTTTAATCTTAAGCTATACTTAAAAATTCATTAGATTAATCAATTTTTAAGTAGGGCTTGCTGAAAAAGTCAGAAAACAGCATTGCGAAAAATGAGTGAATTCGAGATCGCCTTGACGAGATAAGTTT
>NZ_JAUBPI010000193.1:0-2973 GCF_036700645.1 Microcoleus sp. S36b_A4
GGCTCTACCATAGGACTGGCAATGCTTTTGGGGTGTGTTACTGCTTATACTACCACGAGAGTGACAAAAGAGGGCTAAAGATGTTAGCGGTTTGATGTCACTGATTTGATTGTTGTGAAGATCGAGTACAGTCAGGTTAGTCAAGGATGCTAGCGGTTTGATGTCACTGATTTTATTGTTGTTAAGGTTGAGCCAATTCAGGTTAGTCAAGGATTCTAGCGGTTTGATGTCACTGATTTTATTGTTGTCGAGGAAGAGCGAAGTCAGGTTAGTCAAGGATTTTAGCGGTTTGATGTCACGGATTTGATTTTTGTCGAGCCAGAGGTAATTCAGTTTAGTCAAGGATTCTAGCGGTTGGATATCCCCGAGCTGATTGCTGTTGAGGGAGAGGTAATTCAGTTTAGTCAAGGATTCTAGCGGTTGGATATCCCCGAGCTGATTGCTGTCGAGCCAGAGGTAATTCAGTTTAGTCAAGGATGCTAGCGGTTTGATGTCACGGATTTGATTTTTGTCGAGCCAGAGGTAATTCAGTTTAGTCAAGGATGCTAGCGGTTTGATGTCCTTGATTTGATTTTTGTCGAGCCAGAGGTAATTCAGTTTAGTCAAGGATGCTAGCGGTTTGATGTCCTTGATTTGATTGTGGGTGAGGGCGAGGTAATTCAGTTTAGTCAAGGATGCTAGCGGTTTGATGTCGCTGATTTGATTGTTGTCGAGGGAGAGCCAATCCAGGTGAGTCAAAGATGCTAGCGGTTTGATGTCACGGATTTGATTTTTGTCGAGCTTTAGTTTCGTGAGACTCGAAAGTTTCTGAGCGGCTGCCTTGCACTCAGTAGTTCCCGCTTTCTTCAACAACACCTCAACAGTATGTTTAGTTTCAGGACTTAAAGAAGCCTTTTTGTGACACCAATTAGCAAATTTCCGTTCACTATCGCCCCGTTGTTTCTGCACGAGCCATGAGAAAAGTTCATTTCTACTAATTTGCGACTGACCCCATATTCGCAGTAACAGAATGCTGACCAATCCTATCGAAGTCAATTTCATCAATTGGGAGTGATTCATTAGCATCTCCTAAAATGTGGTAGATGTCAAAAGTAAAGATATCGCCAACACGTTAGCTGACTTTAGCCCGACGTTCTTGAAACCGTGTTACAAACTCTTGGCATTGACAGAGAATGTTGGGTTGATGGCTTTTATCTTAAATAGCTTATGGTGTAAGCTGTTCCAACATGAGCTCAGTATACCCATTTTTTTTACTCCAAATTACACCACTCAAGATTTGAAAGAAATTGTTTGATTCATGGCTTTTACCTTAAATAGCTTATGGTGTAAGCTGTTCCAACATGAGTTCAGTATACCCATCTTTTCCACTCCAAATTACACCACTCAAGATTTGACAGAGAGTGTTTGGTTTATGGCTTTTGTCCTAAATAGCTTATGGTGTAAGCTGTTCCAACATGAGCTCAGTATACCCATTTTGGTGTTGCTGAATACAGGTATGAATTCAAGTTTTCGGAATGGCTATAAGCCAAGTAGGGTGAGTTTTGTAACATCAAGCGAAAAGTTGATTCATACGCCAGAATCAGCAACGCCGAAAAACGATTAAACCAGTCATAATTACGGAGATCGTATCGTATTAGCCTGTTTGAGTGATTTATAAATGTAAACTGATAGTCACCATCGGAGTTGGTATCAAAAAATGTAGCCAGGTCGCTCTCCTTTTTTATTATGGATTGGTTCCTAAATGTTGAGTTTGGATAATTTGTTTCAAATCCCAACTCTGTTTGCTTAATTAATATCGTAAATAAACAAATGGGATGAAACTAGAGTAGTTTGTGCCAATTTAATTGCTTGAGTTTGTATTTCCTGTTGCTCGTAAAGGTAGTTATTTTTGCACAACTGTGCAATGGGTAATATCAAAATTGGGCGTTGCTGATTCACGGTATGAGTCAACTTTTTGCGAAAGTTACAAAACTCATCCTACTGGGCTTATAGGACTCCAAACTTGGCGTTGCTCAATAGCGGTATGAATTATTGAGGAACCGGAACATCCCAGAATTTCAGATAATGTAGTAACAATCTAATTGAGTGTCTCAGTAGTTCTTCTAATTGGGAATAGCGCAGTATCTTGCAATACAGAAATGTGATCAGTGTTTACCTAGTTTCTTCCCATTTTTACGGATATGGGTGCAAACGCATTCTGGGCATTGCATCCTCAATTGATTTCAATTCATACGAACATTATGCAACGCCCCCATTTTTTCCACTCCAAATTACACCAGTCAAGATTTGAGAGAGATTATTTGGTTCAGGGCTTTTATCCTAAATAGCTTATGGTGTAAGCTGTTCTAACATGAGCTCAGTATACCCATTTTCTCCACTCCAAATTACACCACTCAAGATTTGACAGCCTTTTATGAAAATGGTTGGTTTAACTTTGACATCGGGGTGAAATGAGCAGTCGTACAGAAACTTACGCTAAGGAATTGATTAGTCGTTTTGAATATTGCGTTCGCCTCTTATAAATCTGTACCAATCGATCTGTCTGAAACTTAAAAGTCTCAAATCCTTACTGTGCCGTACAAAAAAGCTGTACCAAAAAATTTATGCTCTAATTGGTACAGTTTAATTTTTAACTCTTTAAGTTTTTGAGAGATAAAAAGATAGTTCCCAGAATGCTTATCCAGTAAAAGTTTCAGCCTTAGCGTAAGTTTCTGTACGACTGCTCATTTACCCCCTAAGTTAGGCGGGGAAACCCAAATTTTCTAGCCTAAAGCTTGTAACCGTTGCAGTTTCATCCGAATAATCTAATTTTCCTATTTAGATTTGGAACGGCTACAGCTCCCTCAGCTATTCATATATTTTCAGTCTCGGCAATTGTTTGAGCGTCTCTGGAATGGAGGTAATCTGATTTTCATTGAGACGAAGCTCTCTCAGATTCGATAGTTGCCCGAGCGCTTCTGGGATGGAGGTAAT
>NZ_JAUBPI010000194.1:0-2794 GCF_036700645.1 Microcoleus sp. S36b_A4
TATGTTCAACTAAGCAAATCGAAAATTATTTTGCTCACTGCTGTTACTGTACCTCTTAGTCACGCAAAGTGCTGTATCATCAAACAGTAAACTTATTAAAATTATTTCCTATGATTACTTTTGGATGGTGGAATGTGATTATTATAATTACAGTCGCTTGGTTTCTCAAACTTAATTTGCGATTAGATAGCGAAAAAACAGCATGGCAGGATTCTTTGTTTTTAAAACATCCTACTATGCAAAGGTTGGCTCACTTTTTTAGTCAACCTATCGTTAACTTTATTTTGCAAGCAGTGATTGTATTAGTTCTCACCCGATTTCTCTGTTATACCGGTTGGTTGGTTTACAATCTGACTAATCGGCCCGATCCGCCTTACTGGGATTTTAAGTGGTTTTATGTAGCGAGTAGATTAGCCCATCAGCATTTGAGTCCCTTTAATGTCGAGGTGTTTAACATCGGTTTCTGTAGCATCACTAAAGTGTGTGGGTTTATTCCATCTTTTGTTTATCCACCTAATATCATTCCTCCGCTGTGGTTTTTGGGCTATTTCCCGATGAAGACTGCATTCACAATCTGGACTTGGCTGCATCTTATTGCCACAGGTTTTGTTTTATGGGGAGCGAATATCTTGTTGGTGTCGCACTCACGAGCTTTTCGGACTATTTGTAGTATATCAGTTGCATTCCTCTACGGTTTTGTCTTCGATCTTCAAGTTGGCAATGTGGCAACTTTTATTGCCGTTCTGCTGTTATGGATGTTTATTTATGCTAGAAAAAATCAGGATGTAATTGCAGGAGTTTTCTTAGGAATTGCCCTGTTTAAACCAACTTTAGTTATATTGTTTCTTCCTTATTTTTTAATCAAAAGACGGTTTAAGCTAGTTTTTATATCTCTAGTGACGGTAACTTTTTTGGCAGTTATAGGTCTAGCTGTAACGGGCAATTCCTTAACAGGATTTATACAGGATGCGACTCGTGGATTTCCACTCTGGCTCAACGATCCATCGAATAATGCTTATATTTCTATGAGTCGCCTTGATTTAAGGGTTATGGGGCCGAGATTTTTCCCCGATAGTCCCTTCGTGGCGAAGCTATTTTCTGACTTGATTATTCTGGTGCTTGTGGGTTTAGTGAGTTGGTATTTTTACAAAAAACAATCTCGCAATGCTTGGTCAAAAAAAGTTGACTTATCTGAAATGGTGCTAATTTCTACTTTGAGTATTGCTATCAACTATTCACAGCCCACCAGTTCTGTGATGTTAGCACCGGCGGTGGTTTTTTTGCTGAATGATTTATGTTTTCAGATTAAAAATTGTAGCTTCTCTAGGCAAAGAATGTCGGTTTGGTTATTGGCAGTTGGCTGTGTCATGGTGCAAACCGCTGTGATTCATGGCGGGCTGTTGGTGTTTCTAGGAAGGCGGTGGAACTGGAAGGGGGGGGAATTGCCTTATTTGTTTAAAGTAACTATTTTTTCACTACCGAGTTATGCGATTTTAGGCCTTACGTTAAGTGTTTTAGTCTTAGCGATTACATCCCTTGGTCAAAAACAGGTTCCTGAATTTGACCCTTTGGATCAGGTTTCGGGTTAGAGGAAAAAGAAAACCCGATCAAAATATTTGTAGAAGAGTCAAAGAATATCTCTAAAAAAGAATGCCTAGTAGTCCAGTCTCATCACTTTCATCTGTAAGTCTAAGTCTTACAAAGGAATCAAAATTAAAATCTGCAGCAAACTCGGAGCGTGGAACCATATCTGAGTTTAAAGTACAGATATACTGAAAGCCACATCTCCTAGATTCTCTATCAGCAAATTCAAGAGCCAGTCTCACTTGTCGCTCATCTACACCATCAAAAATGGTACTGTCATGAATGAGTATACGTGGTGAAGGATCTTGTTCAGACCAAAGCTGTGCCAGCATTAAGTCGTAACAAAATATTTTCATATTATCGATACCTTCGCTGCCATCACGGTTAATCTCTACTTTAAACTGAAAACCATTGTCACCTACATTAATAATTAGCCTTCCTGGGGCATCATAAAGAAATCGAGAGTTTGTATTGAATAAATCTATAGCCCGATTTGCTTGAATACGTCGTTCTTGATAGTCACTACGTGCGCGTTGTAATACACGTTCTTTTTCAATCTTTAAAGCACTTTTTCCTTCTTCAAACCTATTTAACTCTTCTATACGTTTTGTGATATCGTTTAGATTAGATACAGTTTCTAGGTAAAGTTCTTGGAGTCTTGTGTACTCTTCTAAAGCACCATGTGTTTGTAGCACCTCCAATAAAGAAGCACGTTCTTCTATTTTTTCACCTATGAGAATTTCTCTAGATGATATATCTCTCCTGATACGCTCAATTTCATTCGAGAGAAAATCGCGACGATTTTCGATAAGTCTAAGATGAAATATTTCTACTTCTTCCAATCTTCTAACTACCAAACCAGGAAGTTCTATGCCGACACTTTCATATATATTAGTGACATCCTCTGGAGAGGGCTCATTTTCTGCTTCCAGGCTAGATTGATAAAGTTCTAATATTTTTTTATCTGCAATATTGTTATTAGTGGCTTCATGAATTTCCGCAGTCAACCGATTAGTATTAGCCTCTAGTTCGTGGTATTGATCAGCTACGCGAAAATTACTTAAGGTTCTTTTTCTCTCGCGTAACTGTGACTCGACTTCTACTTTTAAAGCTTCGAGTTCGCCTAGAGAACCCAATAGACATCTCCAAAATAGTAACAGTTCGTGGTAATATCACATCATAAAGCTTTTTTGACCCAGAAACATGAGCG
>NZ_JAUBPI010000195.1:0-2730 GCF_036700645.1 Microcoleus sp. S36b_A4
CGTCTTAAGTTTAACTCCAATCAGGCAACTTAATGTTTTGTTACATAGATTGGTTTTTTCCCGCCTATCTACTTAGCCGTTGAAGTTAAAAGTTTTATCAGAGACTCTAGAATTGCAGATTTAGAGCAAGCTTTGGGTCAATATACTCTTTACTATGACATATTAAAACGGACGGAATCAGAAAGACAACTGTATCTGGCAATTCCACTAAATGCTTTTACAGAGCTTTTTGAAGGAGAAAATTTTGGTCAGATATTGCTAGATAATAACCGCCTAAATTTGTTTTTTTTTACCCAAAAATAGAGGAAATAGTACAATGGATAGCTTAAATAATTATCGCCAACTTGTTAAGCAACTCCTTACTGAATACGCTGAGATTCCCGTTTTTGACAGTGGAACCAAAAATGAAAGAATTTTTAATTTAGAAAATGACCGTTATATGTTAATAAATATAGGTTGGTTTAATGAGCAGCGCATTCACCATTGCGTGATTCATATTGATATTATTGACGGTCAGGTGTGGATTCAAGCAGATAATACGGATCGCCTGATTGCTGAGGAGTTAGTTGCAGCGGGAATTCCGGCTAAATCAATTGTTTTGGGACTTCAACCGCCTGATGTTAGACCTCATACTGCTTATGGAGTGCCTACTAGGGAGCAGCAGCGAGAATCTTTGAAAGTATGATGGAGTGGAAGGGATTTGAATTGGAGGGCGATTCCCTACGGGATAGCTTCGCTTCACGTACTTCAAAAACATTGAAAGCAGGCGATGGGAGGTGCGATCGCCTTCAGCAAATTCCGTTAAAATCGAGTAAAATAAGACAGCCATCATCCCCACAAAACCTAATTCACCATGCAAAACTCAACATTTGACAGTATTTTAGACGAGATCGAAACATTGTCTATAGACGAACAAACTGCTTTACTTGTCATCATGCACCGGAGACTTAGCGATCGCCGTCGCACCGAAATTGCTGCTAACATTGCACAAGGAAAACAAGACTATCAATCTGGAAAGGTCTTTCGAGGTACAGTTAATGAAGCGATCGCGGAGCTAAACCGTTGAAACTTATCACCTTTGCTCAATCATTTAAACATGCTTACAAAGCCCTCATCCGCAAACACCCGGAACTACAGCCCAAAGTTGAAGCTATTTTAAGACTTTTGGCAGAAAACTCTTTCGAGCCATCACTGCAAACACACAAACTCAAAGGTCAGTTAGCCGGCTCTTGGGCTTGTTCTGTGGAGTATGACTGTCGGATTGTATTTAATTTTGTTGAAAATCCAGAGTCAGGAGATGAGGAAATTCTCTTGCTGGACATTGGCAGCCATGATGAGGTTTATTGAAAATGCTGGCTGATGCGATCACCTCTTTCTATCTGCTTTTTTAATAGGGAGAAAAAGGCTAGCGAGTTTTGTGTTTTTTGGAATTGACGAAAGGGCGAGCGCGCTTCAAAAACCTTTACAGCAGGCGATGGGAGAAGGTTGTAGAAAGGTGGGGGTTATGAGGTGCGATCGCTTTTAGGAGTGAAAGGGCGATCGTCACTGAATCTCATAGTTTGTACAAGTGTATCAATAAGTTTATGTGACCAGGATTTTCATTACAGAGCAATGCCGTAGCCTGAGAATCTATTCAAGACAAAGAGGAATACATGATCGCTCACCCTTTTAGTTTCCCGTAAGTGAGCTTCATCAAAATAATTCGTTGTTGGAAGATGTCCATATGGAGCTTGGATTGCAAAAGTAAGATCATTGTATTTTTTCAGCTCCACACGGCCTTCCCTAGAGTTAGGATCGTACCATCCTATGCGTTTAACGAAGCGCTCTGTGAATTCACATAATTCCAGCAGTTCCTGATTAGTTTGATTTCTTCCTCCCATTACGATATTACGCATCAAGCGTAGTTTATCTTCTCCTCCTAACTCTGACATAATTCGCTTTTGTACACTAAATCCAAAGCGACCATTGCTATATTTAAGCCAAAGTCGATCTATAGTACAAAGGTCTTCACAAGGTAAGTATTCGGTTGTTGGCTGGCCAAACCAATTGTCTCCCATAAGGCGCTGATATTCCTCATTAGACAATTTTTTATATGCTATGTTATTTCCTACGGAGAGCATCATCTGGCTTGTTTCTTCGTCAGCTTCTCTCCATTTACCCTCTGCAAGTAGGTCACGAAGGCGCGTGTAGTTATAGTGAATAGACACGCTGTCAAGTGATACTTCAAGATTTGAATAATCAACTTGATTAGTGTAATTCTGGCTTGATGCTTTACTAGCTTTAGTCCTACTTGATGTCTTACTAGCTTGATTACTGCTTGATGCTTGTGACATCACGAAGTAGACAACTACAGCCAGCACAATTAAAATAAAAATCCACATTGATACTTTCCTTGATTAGGTAATCAGGGGAATTGCCATTCAATCCCCTGATGGTTGTGTCTACTGGTAAAAATTCATCAAAAATGCTTTATCCGCCATAATTACCGCTACCATAGCCTGTTTCTTTAGCTATCTCTAGCATAGTCGATTGACTGGATTTTACTTTTTTTAGCTCCCTTTCTACTCTCTCTCTTTCTGCCTGGTCTGCTATTCCGATTTGCTCTTCAAATTGAGCTATTATTGTCGAGTTGGGAATATCAGAAACCTGTGAGGGCATTGGTGACAAGTTAAGACTGTAAGTCTTTTGTCAAGAGGCTTTTAGAGAATTGTTGAAAAAAAACTGGTCAGA
>NZ_JAUBPI010000196.1:0-2706 GCF_036700645.1 Microcoleus sp. S36b_A4
TCTGACCAGTTTTTTTTCAACAATTCTCTAAAAGCCTCTTGACAAAAGACTTACAGTCTTAACTTGTCACCAATGGGTTTCTGCTACCAGAATGATTGTTGAAATGACATATTTGGGTTGCGAAACCCGGTTTCTGCTGTTGCAGCCAGATCGCACCAAAAAACCAAAAAATTGGATAATTTAAAATCTAAAATCGACTCGCCCGCACCGAAAAACAAAAAACTCTAAAATCTAAAACCTAAAATATAAAATCGACTTAGCCGATCGCCCCGGAGAGGTAAAACCTATACGTAGTAGTAGTTTAGATGCTCACAGGGCGAGACCCACATCCCCAAAATATGCTAGAAACTATCAAAAAATGGGTCGATCGAGAACGCCGAGTATTGATTACTGCGAGTGCCGTTGCTAGTAGCGTCATTGTAATGCGCTGGTTCGGATGTTTTCAGGTGTGGGAATGGGCTGCTTTCGACCACTTTGTGCGCTGGCGGCCGGCCGAACCCATTGACTCGCGCATCGTCATTGTAGAAATTAAGGAAGCTGACTTGCAAAAATACGGCTACCCAATTTCGGATGCTGTTTTGGCCCAATTGCTGCAAAAATTACAAGCTGGCAAGCCACGGGCGATCGGCCTCGACGTTTACCGAGATTTGCCAACTCAACCGGGTAACGCCGAATTGCTCAAAACTTTTAAAACTATTCCCAACTTAATCGGCATTGAGTTGATGCCCGACGCAACCAGGCTCGGAGTTCGCCCGCCTCCGGTACTTGACAAGCTCGATCGAATTGGTTTCAACAACGTTGTTATCGATGCTGACTCAAAAGTGCGGCGAACTTTGCTCTATGCTTGGCCCGGAGACGGCAAAACTCATCAAAGTTTCGCACTCAGACTAGCTTTGCTTTACCTCAAAAGCGAAGGAATTTCCCCTCAATCAGCAAAATCCAATCCTAAATACTTGCAGTTAGGCAAGGGGGTTTTTCGGCCTTTTCAACCGAATGATGGTGCTTACGTTCGAGCAGACAGCCGCGGCTATCAAATTTTGACCAACCTGCGCGGCCCGCGAGGCAGTTTTCGCACTGCATCGATGAGCGATGTGCTCTCTGGCACAGTACCTGCTGATTTTGTACGATCGCGCGTTGTCTTGATCGGCTCAAATGCCCCCAGCCTCAAAGACTTTTACCAAAATTCTTACAGTTCCGGTTGGTTTGGTCCTCCCCAGCAAATACCGGGAGTCGAGCTTCAGGCTCATTTCTTGAGCCAAATTTTGAGTGCAGCCATCGACGGGCGTGGGGGTATCAATGTCTGGCCAGAGGCTGCGGAGTTGCTGTGGATTTTGCTGTGGTCTTGGGCGGGAGCAAGTGTGAGTTGGAATTTGCGATCCCTTGGTCGATCGGCTTACTGTTTATTAAGTATCTGTCTAAGTCTAAGTGCTAGTTTATACTTAGTCTTCTTAAGAGGTTGGTGGCTACCGTTAATTCCTCCCATCCTCAGTCTTGTGGGTTCTGGTGCTGCTGTTGTGGGTTATCTGGCTCACTTGCAAGAAGAATTAAAACGGTCTAAAGAATTTTTACAATCGCTAATCGATACAATTCCCGACCCCATTTTTGTCAAAGATCGAACTCACCGCTGCGTAGTTTTGAATCAGGCATATTGTCGGTTTATTGGCTATCCTTTAGAAATTTTAAGTTGCCGAACCGATTACGAATTATTTCCCCACGCCGAAGCCGAGATATTTTGGCAGCAAGACGAATTAGTATTTAAAACTCACCAGCCGCGAGAAAATGAAGAATATTTTACTGACGCTCACGGAATTACGCATCTAATTGCGACTAAAAGATCCCTGCATAAAGATGCTGCCGGCAACCTATTTTTAGTCGGAGCAATCAGAGATATTACCGAGCGCCAACTTCGGCAAAATGCCCTCGAACAAAAAAATGCTGAGCTCAGCCACCAAGCTTATCACGATGCTCTTACCGGTTTGCCCAACCGTCAAATGTTCTACGAATGTTTGCATCAGTCTCTAGAAATAGCCTCCCGCACTCAGGAATTGGTAGCTTTACTGTTCTTAGATTTAGATGGATTTAAATCAATCAACGACACTCTCGGACACAATGTGGGTGATTTACTCTTAAAAATAGTTGCCAGTCGGCTCAAAAAATGCTTGCGGGGCAGTGATACCATCTCGCGGTTGGGCGGCGACGAGTTCACAATCATTTTGCCGGCAATTCCAGGTCGCGAGGAAGCTGCCAAAGTAGCGGAAAAAATTTGCGACGCCATCATGCAGCCTTTTATTTTAAAAGAACATACAGTTTCTGTAACTACAAGTATTGGCATTAGTTTGTATCCCATTGACGGTCAAGAGCCAGATATTTTAGTTAAGAATGCCGATGTTGCGATGTATCGTGCCAAGGAACGAGGGAAAAATCAATATCACTTTTATTAATTAAGAGCAGTTAAAAACATAATGCAACTGTAGGTAAAGTCCCCACCCCAATCTTGATAAGTCATTTGTAATTATTCAATTTTTTATCTAAAATCTCAATTATTTCAGACACATTTAGAGCAATTTTTAGGCCTCAAACCCTAATTGGGCTGTGAGGGAGATATTATTTCAGGCGTCCCCTGTGCAGCTATAGTCATTTCAAATAAGTATGAGACACTCTTCATGCACAATAAGCACGAATAACTTCATCAAGAGATGTGTTAGG
>NZ_JAUBPI010000019.1:0-84614 GCF_036700645.1 Microcoleus sp. S36b_A4
TCTGACCAGTTTTTTTTCAACAATTCTCTAAAAGCCTCTTGACAAAAGACTTACAGTCTTAACTTGTCACCAATGGTTCCGCCATGTTGGTTTTTCCCATGATGACAGCACCTGCTGCCCGCAATCTCGCAACAGCAGTTGCATCCTGTTGAGGGACATAATCTTTGAGGGGAATATAGCCTGCTGTGGTGCGGAGTCCGGCTGTTTCAAAAATGTCTTTAATCGTGATGGGAACCCCATGTAAAGCACCCCAGTTTTCTCCTCTGGCTAGGGCTTCATCGGCAAGTCTTGCTCTAGTACGAGCATTGTCTTCATCCAGCGTACAAATGGCGTTTAATTGCGAGTTGTGCTTTGCGATTTGAGTAAGGTAAGCGTCGAGAACTTCGACGGCAGAGACTTCGCGATCGCGAATCATTCGCGCTAGCTGATGGGCAGAGGCAAACGTCAGGCTACTCATAAGCAACAAACAGGTATTTCTCGATCGAGTCAATTATATTCACTTTTAGTTAATATAGTTAACTAATATCAAACGGCTTTGTCCCTAAATCCTGTTAATTGCCGACACAAGGTAGATAAGGGAGATAAGCAACATAAGGATTTTAAGGAATTTAAGCATTTTAAAATCCCCCAAAAAGCATCAAAATATTTATTTTAAAAGACCGTATCTTCCCCGCTTAAGAAGTAAAAATCTTCAATAATGATTACATAACTGAGGGAAAGAGCAAGTTAGGCAGTAATTAATCAGCCTATCAAAAACTGAGTTATCCTCAATAAAAAAATTGTGTAAATTGGAGAATCAAAAAATGTCTGTATTACATCGCATCAAATCCGGTACATCTGTTTTATTAACCTTGGGAACAGTTGCCGGAACCGCAGCACCGATGCTAGCTCCCGCGCCTTCTTTTGCTCAAACAGCTTTTTCGGATGTTAATAATAACTACTGGGCAAAAGATTTTATTCAAGATTTGTCCGAAAGAGGAATTATCAAAGGATTTCCCGATGGCAGTTTTCGCCCGGATGCACCGGTAACGCGGGCTGAATTTGCGGCTATGATCCGTTCGGTGAAAAAGGCAAAAACCCGCGGTGCTGTAAGGTTTGCCGATGTTCCGTCTAATTTTTGGGCAAGCGGGGCGATCGCCGAAGCTTACGAAATGGGATGGATGTCTGGCTATCCCGGCAATGTTTTCAGGCCGACACAGCAGATTCCTCGCGTTCAAGTTGTAGTCGCTTTAAATAACGGCCTGGGCTATGAGCCTACGTGCGATTTTCAAGATGTTCTCAGCTACTATAATGATGCGGGTGAGATTCAAACTTATGCTGTCAAAAGCGTTGCTGCTGCTACTGAAAAACAGTTAGTTGTCAGCTATCCTAATCCTAAATCTCTCAAGCCGAACAAGTCAGCAACGCGAGCTGAAGTAGCTGCTTTTATCTATCAAACATTAGTGAGTACCAATCAAGCAAGAGCAATTAATTCTCCTTACATTGCTAAGATTGATGTTAGCGAGTCTGTTGCTGTGAAAATTCCCAGGGGGGTGACTATCCCCATCGAGTATGCAAAAGGCAAGATTTTGCTCGCCCCTAATGACAAGTCTCCGATTACGCTGACTGTTGCTTCGGATATCACGGGAAGTAATGGCCAAGTGCTGATACCGGAAGGCTCGAAAATTAGCGGCGAATTGCGATCGACTACTTCGGGCGTTCAGTTTGTGGCTCAAGAATTAAGTATCATCAATGGCAGCAGAGTGCCTCTCAATGCCACTTCGCAAGTGATTACTAGGAAAGAAACTGTTACGAAAGGCGTTAATGTTGGTAATCTGGTTAAGAATACGGCGTTGGGTGCAGCAGCAGCGGCGGCGATCGCAGGTGTTACGGGCGATCGGGCGATCGCGACTGAAGAGGTGCTCGGCGGTGCGGGAATCGGGACTTTGATCGGGGTGTTTTTGGGCAGAGATAAAGTCGATTTGTATGCTGTTAATCCTGACACCGATTTAGATTTGCTGTTGAATTCCGATTTGGTAGTTGGTACTGCCAGCACAGGCATTTGTAGCGCTCGATAGAGCCGATACTTGGAAATTTCCTCAAACCCCTCGCCTTGCAGGAGAGGGGTTTTAATGTGTGTATTTTACCTTGCTACAGGTGCATCTAATCAAATAATTAGCCAGGGATTTTCTTTAAGTGTGAATTCCTACGGACATCCCAAACTTTCGCGAGTAGAAACTCCCGTCACGGGATTGACACCATCTGCTTTCTCGCACAGGAGAGTCACTTGATAAGCGTCGATAATCGCGTCAGTAAAATCAGCGCCGGAAATTGCAGCATCAAAAAACCGAGTTCGAGTCATGATTGCCTCGGAAAAATTAGCATTTGTCAAATTAGCGCCGTCGAATGTAACTCTATCTGCCAAAGCACCGGAGAGGTTTGCACCTGACAAGTTGGCATTTAGTAAAACTCCCTTAGTCAAAATCGCATTAGTTAAATCAGCACCTTGAAAATTGGTTCCCCGCATTTCAGCAGCGACAAATGTTCCCCCCGCTAAATCAGAGTTGGAAAAATCGCGATCGGACAAATTAATGTTTGTGTAATTAATATTTGTTTTCGGTAGGGCAAATGCCGGAGTAGCACTCAGCAGCACCCACCCAACAGCCAACACTAAACTTAAAAACAGGCTCAGGAATATTCGGAAAACGCTTTTCATAATGATGGGAATGGGGAATGGGGCATAGTTGACTGTTGACGGTTGACTGTTGACTGTTGACAACTAACAACTGACAACTAACAACTGACTAATTAAAATCGCTTTACCCAATCTTCGCCAACCCGAAGTGTCAAGTCAGAATTAATTTCACCCGTAGAAGATGCTTCTAGTTTACCGCCACCTAACTCTTTTTGCAGTAGATTGGCTGCCTCTAAATCGCCTTGCTGAACAATAATTTGACTTTGACGCTGCTTCTGGGGCGCATCCTGCACTACAGATACATTAAAAAAGCCCTTTTTTGTGAGAAATTCAGCAACGTTTTTTGCGGTTGTCGGTTTGCTAGAAGCGTTTTGGACAGATATTTTGAGGTTTTTGGGCAACAGGGACTCGCTGGGATTGCGAATTCGTCCTTGTTCAAAATCCGGCACACCCAGGTTCAAATATTGTGTCATAATGCGATCGCGCCCCAGCGCATCTACAATCCAATAACTCCTCAAATCCCCTGTTTCTGAACTAGAACGTCCAGGCAACATTACCATTTTAAAATTATCTCGCTCCAATTGCAAACCGAAATTTGCCAGCGTCAATATTTCCTCATAATTTAGGTTTGTATCCACATATTTTTGCATCAATCGAACAATTTGTGGCAAGCGCACCAATACTGATGGACTTGCGAGGCGGTCCCGAATAGCTTGAATTAAAGATTGCTGCCGCTGAATGCGGCCGATATCTCCTAAACCATCGTTGCGAAATCGAGCAAATTGTTCTGCTTGTTCTCCGTTGAGAGTTTGCCATCCCTGCCCTAAGTTTATTTTTAACTTTTGAGCGGTATCTGTATAGGACATCGCGCGAGGTACAAATACCTCAACTCCGCCCAACAAATCGACTAATTCCTGAAACGCATTACTGCTGACTCGCACGTATCGTTCAATTTTCGTATTGTTCAGCATACTGCTAACCAATCGCGTCGCCAAAGCTGCTCCTCCTCTAGCATTGGCTTCGCTAATTTTGCTGAAGCTAATTCCGGGCTCTTCGACTTGAGTATCTCGTGGAACTGAAAGCAAACTAATAGATTTATCTCTAGGATCGAGGTGCAATAAGAGTATGGTATCGCTGCGACCATCAAAAATCTTAGGGGAATTGGCGACAGCTTCCGGCACGCCGTCAATTCCCAATATCAAGATATTAACTGACCGCGACAGGCGGTATCCAGAGCGGTTGGAGGATAGATAGTCAAAGCCAGTCGCCTCTAATACTCTATTGATAATTGGGGGTTCTACGGGAGCTAAAAGGGCGGTAATTGCCCCCAATGTGGCCGAGATGGCGGCTGTGAAAACTAGGAAAAATAGCCCCACTATATACAGGAAGAATTTAGGCTTTTTTCGAGAGATTTGATCGACTGGTTTAACAAAGTCTCTTTTAAAAATTGACAAGTTTTTCATTGACTTGCTGTTGATTATTGCAGTTTTTCAGCTTTGCAGTAAAACTTGGGCGGTGCTTCTGGAAAGTATTTGAACATAGCCGGACACAGCCAGCCTTCGAGATTTTTCGATTCCCACCGATACCAGTTACCGCCGTATTCTGCTTTCAACCACAGCATTTCTGCTTGATATCCGGGAAATGGATTGGCTGAAAATAAAAGTCGGAAACCTTGAGTGGCATTGGGAATGTCTGCGACGAGCACGTTAATCATTTCGGGGACGCCCTGAACAAAAGGTTCTCGGACAAGTCCGACTCGTTCGTCGTCAAAAACCCAGGTGTACTGTTCGCGATAGGGGTAAATTACCATCATGGCATTGGACATGGTATTCGCCTCTTTTCATTTCCTTTTTTTGTCTGCAAAAATGCAAGTGTGGATACATTATATTCTGTTGCGCGGAAGTTGTGCGCTATCCGATTTGACAACCCTGTTTTAAATTAGGAATTTTGGCGGGTTATTTACAAACTTTATTCGGTTTGGGCGGATTGGCGAAGTTTAGGGCTATGGGGCTTTAGATCTATTTTTGTGTGTTTTTTATTTTAGGTAAATAGTATTCTAATCATGGAAATAAAGGGGATTACTGGCATGATTTTTACTATTATGGGGCCTATTTGTATAACCTTTACTACGTTTATAGTAAGGACAAATAGTCTGTATTCTCCCAAACTATGAGAACCGACACCCTAACTACAAACCTATAACTATTTGTAGCTGGGTGTGATGTTTCTTTTCGGGAAGCTCACGCTCAAATTCTCGTCAGCTCAACCAGGGCATTAGCTAAATATTGATACTGCGGCAAAGTATTGTATAACTGAGCCGAAATCCTCACCAACTGCTTGCTAGCATCCGGCCAAGGAATCACCGGAACTTCAATTTTAAAAATCTCCCACAGCGCCTCTTGCAAAGGTGGAATTCCTCCCTTTGCAACCACATCAGACTGGGAGTCTAGCAGCGGCACAACAGCCATCGAACCCACCATTTCATCAGGACAAGGTAGCGACAAATCTAATTTCTCCGCCAATATTTTTCTCCCCGCCAATGCTAAAGCATGATTCTTTGCCCTCAATTCCGGCCAGCCGCCGCTCAACAAAGAACCCATAAAATCAATAGCTACAGGCACGCACAAATAAGGGCTAGGATCGACTGTTCCCATCCAGTCAAATTCTAGCTGAAAGCGCGATTTATCAGCGCGGGGCGAATTAGCACCGTGACTGATTGTAGTTGGCCGAATGGCATCTTGCTTGTCGCGCCGCACGTATAAAAAGCCCGCACCTTTCGGCGCGCACAGCCACTTGTGGCAATTTCCCGTATAATAAGCTGCGCCAATTTCCTCTAAATTCAGTGCTATCATTCCCGGCGCGTGAGCTCCGTCTACCAATACATCCACGCCACGGTTAGCTAACTCGCCCACTAAGTGTTTGATGGGAAAAATTAAACCTGTTTGGCTGACAACGTGGTCTAATAAGGCTAACTTTGTTTGCGGTGAAACGCACTTAATTATTGCTTCAATAACTTGGTCGGGTGACTCAATGGGAAAGGGGACTTCTGCTACTATTACTTTAGCGCCTGTACGCTCGGCTACAAAATTAAGTGTGTTGCGGCAAGCGTTGTATTCCTGATTTGTAGTTAGCAATTCGTCGCCCGGAGAAAAACAGAGCGATCGCAAAACAGCATTTACTCCCGTCGTGGCATTCGGCACAAAAGCCAAGTCCTCCTCAGCCGCACCGAGAAATGCTGCTAACTGATTTCTCGCATTATCCAACAAGGGTTCAAATTCCCGCAGTAAAAAGCGCAATGGTTCTCTTTCCAGTTGTTCCCGAAAAATGGTTTGCGCTTCGAGTACGGGAATCGGACAGGCCCCAAAAGAGCCGTGATTGAGGAAAGTTATATTGCGATCGAGCAACCAATATTGGTTAATCATTAGTAATTAGTAATTAGTCATTAGTCAGTAGTCAGTAGTCAGTAGTCATTAGTCATTAGTCATTAGTCAGTTAACTGTCAACTGTCAACCGTTAACCGTTAACCATTTTACATTTTAATTGCTCAAACTCTTCTAATGTATTGCAATTCGATAACATTACTGCTTCTCGTTCCCCTACAGGTAAAGGGATTGCGGGAATTTGATTTAACCAAACTTGAAAGGAACGTCCCCCTTTGTCAATAAAACTTTGCAAACAGGGCAGAGATTGTTGGCGGTAGAAGCCACACAAAGGCTCCCAGCGCGAATTTTGATAAGGCACAACTGCTAAAGTTGATGGGGGAAATTCTGTTAACTGACTTGCCCAATTTTGAATAATCTGAGCATCCAACAAAGGCAAATCGCAAGCTAACAGTAAAATCCACTCGGCGGCTATTTCTGTCAATCCCTGAGTCAATGCAACCAAAGGGCCGGAGCCCGGATTGTACTCTACCAGAAATTGGGATGTTTCGGTTAAGGTTGATCGATAGCGATCGGGCCAAGCAGTCAGAACATAAACTTCGGGGGTTACAACTGCGGCAACTTCCAACGCACGCTGCAAGAGGGATTTGCCCTCTATTTCCAGTAGAGCTTTATCACTACCCATCCGCGAACTTTGGCCGCCTGCAAGCACAATTACGGCAATTTTATGATTAGTCATTAGTCATTAGTCAGTAGTTAGTAGTCAGTAGTCAGTAGTCAGTAGTCATTAGTCATTAGTCATTAGTCATTAGTCAGTAGTCAGCAGTCAGTAGTCAGTAGTCAGCAGTCAGTAGTCAGCAGTCAGTAGTCAGCAGTCAGTAGTCAGCAGTCAGTAGTTATCGCAAGAATTGCCTGTTTTGAATAGGCCAAATGCCTGTTCCACAATAATTATTGGAGATCTCTAGTAGTCATTAGTCATTAGTCATTAGTTAACTGTCAACTGTCAACTGTCAACTGTCAACTGTCAACTGTCAACTGTCAACTGTCAACTCAAAACACTAACGGCTTGGCTAACTTCCTCAAGTTTTTGCACTACTTGACCGCGACTTAATAAAGTTTCTGCCTCAATCAAACCAGAGTTTATATCCAAACAAACTCCGCTGCGCCACAGATAAAATCCGCCGTTCCAGATAGCGGACTGCATTAATTCCGATGGTTTTCCCAGCAAAACTTCCTGCATTTGTTTGAATAACTCAGGGGCTGATTCAAAGGCAGGATTTGTGTTGCTAAAACCGTAATCTCCGTGAGCTAAAAGCACTCGTTCAAACTCGGCAGCGGGCTTAGCAATGCCGATAATCGCAGTACGATCGCGCGGCAAATCGCAGCTTCCCTCCAATCCTTTGACTGTGGTATAATTTTTGATTCCCCGCAACTCAAAGGCTTTTTGAAACATACCTTCTGTCGGCGGGTGGACGTAGCCTGATATGACGTTAACGTCGCCGGCACAGGGACACCACATCAACTCCATTGTCGAAAAAGGTGGCCGTTTACCAATTTCGCGGCGGTAGGGTACTAAAGCAGCGGCTTGAGGAAAATGTTTGGGAAGGTAAACAAAACCCAAACCCGTATTGTCAAAAACTTGCTGGACTTTTTCTAAACTCAGTTTTCTCCAGTCAACTCCCAAACCGCGCCAAATTTCAATCAAGGGAATGCCTTCCTTGGTTGGCATGGTATCCCCCCCGTGCATGAGGGTTGGGACGCCAGAAGCGGCTAAAATTAGGGCGGTTATTGGGCTAATTGGAGCCGTGCGCGATCGCCCGTCGTAAGCAATGCCAAACACGGCGACGGTAGAGACGGAAAACCCTTTTTCTCGGTTTGGGGGGGCAAGCATAGGCCCCAATTCTTCATAAGCATCGAGCATTCCGGCTAATTCTTCGCCGGTGGGCCGTTTAATGCGGTGGGAAATCATAAAAGCTCCGATTTGAGCCGGTGTTGCTTCCCCCAGCAGCATCATCCGCGTGGCTGCTGCTGCTTCGGAACGAGTTAAGTTTTCTCCTGTGTGTACTCCGCTGCCAATTTTTCGCAGCAATTCTCTAAATGCGTCACTCATAACTTTTGAAGTTGGTAATTGGTAAGGGGTAATTGGTAGTATTTGAACTGTTTTAAATTTAAATTTCAGAATTATCTATTCAAAATTATCGAATTATACCAGTTCCCTAAAAGAAGGCAATTGTTGGAAATATCCAAACCATTATTTCATCAGTCATTCCCAATCTAAAATCTAAAATCTAAAATGGTATTAACTCCCTGATTTTTCTAGCTTGATTACATCAAGTGGTGGCACAAATTCGCGTACCAGATTCCAAAAATGGGCGATCGGCGGAATTTGCATTCGATCGTGAGTTGTCACCAACACTACTTCGCGAGTCCAAGTAGGATCTGCGGCCAATTGACCGATCGTCGAAACCTTGGAATTTGACCGCTCTTGGGCGATCGACCGAATTGCTAAAGTGCGATCGCCCTTCGCGTCCACCAAAGCTGAATGCGGCAGCAAAGCAATCAACTCTCCCTGTCGCACCACACCCCGAAAAGCATCAAGAGTGTTGAGTTCCAAAACAGCATGAAGTTTAGCACCCATGCGTCCAAATTGTTCTTGCACCATCCGCTGCATTCCGTACCCGTCCTTAAACACCACTTGCGGGTAACAAATCAATTCCGGCCAAGGTACTCGATCGTACTGGGCCAGGGGATGACCCGCCGCCATCAACACCTCGATCGGCTCATTGTAGAGCACCTCAACCAACATTTCCGGGGCGTGAGTAAAATGGCGGTTGTTCATCACCACTGCTATGTCCACCAAACCATCTTTGAGGACTTTCAGAGCTCGATCGCTCCCCAGAGAAGTCACCCGCAATTGCACGTCTGGATAGTCACGGCAAAACTTTTGCAGCACAGGCGGCAAATAAGCAGCGCAAACCGAATGAATCGCAGCCACGCAAAGTTCCGGCTGCTTTCCCGCCCGTAAGTCTCCCAATTCTTCAGCAGCATTTCGCCAAGTCTGACAGATTTTGCGAGCGTGAGGTAGCAGGCATTCCCCTCCCACAGTCAGTTTCGCGTGGGCCGTGCGGTGAAACAGCGACAAACCCACTTCCGCTTCTAATCCCTGCACTTGGCGGCTAATAGTCGATTGGGTAACGCCACACTTCCGGGCCGCTTGCTGAAAGCTACCAGTTTCAGCAACTGAAAGAAATGCTTGAAGCTGCTCTAAGCGCATGGAGGTTTAATTCGATAGAGATGGTTTCAGAAATTTTACTGGAAGATAATCTGTGACATTAACCGATTTAGTAGCAGAATTTAGTAGACTTTGATACAGGTACAGATTAGTTTTGATTCCGAGGTCAGAGGCGGGGATGCTGCGATCTAAGCATCAATCTGCTGTGGCAGGATTTCTGAGCCTCCAAGTAGAGGTCGATTCTCCTATATTGAAGGGATTTCTGAATCTGCAAAATTCTCAAAAAATAGATTCCATAAAGATGAATTTATCGAATATTGCCAGTTTCTAGCTAAACCGTTTCAATGAACGGCACTCTAGTAATCCCTTCATCAACAGAGTTTAATTGTTCTGTTTTTCCGTAAGTTGTGAATTCAAAAAATAGCATTTAATTTCGTACCTCTTTGGGAATTATAGTACCTCACTCTCCCTCTACCTCTCAATTAATGTACTAATATTGCAGGCAGGTTAAAGCCTGCTGTGAACTTTCCTCCCCGGACTAAAGTCACTCTTGTTTTCTGTTTTTTTGTGTATAAACTAGAAATTAGCGGGTCAGCAACACAAGTGCAACTAGGAGCGATCGCACAGGAAAGCCGAAATGCTGCCATTTATTAAGATTATGTCATTTAACCACAATTTTATTCCTCAAGATGGCTGTTGCCAGTGGCAACCCCAGTTGATGGGACTGCACGCGGTCAGCGATGTGTTAATTGCCTTGGCTTATTATTCAATTCCAGCACTTCTGACATACTATGCCCGGAAGCAGCGAGAGGTGCCTTTGAGCAAGGGGTTTCTCCTATTGGGAGCCTGGTTTTTCTGCGGCGGGACAACTCACTTGATGCAAGTTTGGATGCTGGTGCATCCCAGCGAATGGCTGTCAAGTTCGATCGCCGCCTTAACCGCTATCATCTCTTTGTGGGCTGTAGCGTCCCTGATACCCTCGATTTCTCAAGTGTTGGCTTTGGCTGGGGCGGCCTCTTTACCAGCAAATACGGCGCTGGAAACCCAAAAGGTCGATCGACTGCAAGCCAACTCTGATATTACAAATTCCGTCGCATCCCCCACAACCGAACTCCAGCAAATTAACCAGCAATTGCTTGCAGAAATAACACAGCGCGAGCGAGTCGAGGATCTCCTGCTTGACACCGTAGGCAAGCTGCAAGAAAGCGAAGAACGCTTCCGCGTTTTTCAGGAATTATCTCTAGACGGATTTAACGTGTTTCGCAGCATTCGTGACGAATCCACAATTGTGGATTTTGAATGGGAATACGTCAATCCCGCAGCGGCAAAAATTCAGCAGAGTACCCCGGGCGAATTAATCGGCAAGCGATTGCTGCAAGTGCTGCCAGGCCATAAAGATAGCGGTTTGTTCGACCGTTACGTCCAAGTTTTAGAAACAGGAATTCCCCTCGATACCGAGATTTATTACAACAGCGAAAGCGAAGGCATTGTCGGCTGGTTTCGGATTATGACCGTTAAATTAGGCGACGGCATTGCTATTTCTTTTGGCGATATTACTGAGCGTAAGCAAGTAGAAGCATCCCTGCGCGAGGCGTTGCAAAAACTCACTTCTCATTTTGAAAATACCCCCCTAGCGGTGATTGAGTGGGATGAAAACTTTCATCTCAGCGGGTGGTCACCGGCGGCACAGAAGATTTTTGGGTGGGAATCAACCGAAGTTTTAGGCAAGCATTTTAGCGAATGGAACTTTATTTGTAAGGGCGATTTTGAAGAGGTAAAATCGGTAATTTATAGTTTAAAAAAACCAGAAAATCGGTGCAATGTAGTTCACAACAGCAATTATAATAAGTCGGGTTCGTTGGTACACTGCGAGTGGTACAATTCGGCTTTTTACAGCGATTCGGGAGAGTTGATATCGGTGCTGTCTCTGGTTTTGGACGTGACGGAACGCTTTAAATTTCTGGAAGTGCTGCGACAGTCTGAAGAGCGGTTTCGGATTGCGGCAGAAAGTGCCAGCGATTTGATTTATGAATGGGATATCGAGACTGACATCGTGCTGTGGTTCGGTCACGTAGACGAACATTTGGAGTACGCAAAAGGCGGATTTCCGAGGACAAGAGCAGCTTGGAACAGTATCTTGCACCCGATCGACCGCGATCGAGTTTTGGCGGCAGTCGATCGGTATTTGACTGCGCCAGACAGTTCTGCCGCCCCATTTTTTCAGGAATACCGCGTTCAGTGCCAAGGGGGCGGCTTACTCCACTGGATCGATCGGGGCAAAGCAGTGCTTGACAAACAAGGCAATCCCTACAAATGGATCGGCGTAATTAGCGACATCACCGCTCGCAAAGAGGCCGAAGAACAGCGGAATTGGGCATTGGCGCGGGAACAGGCAGCCCGCCGCGAAGCCGAAGCCAGCGAACAGTTGTACCGCGTCCTCGCTGAAGCGATCCCGCAAATAGTTTGGACTGCCACAGCCGACGGCTGGTTCGACTACTACAACCAGCGCTGGTTTGAATATACTGGCTTGACGCTGGAGGAAACTCAAGGCTGGGGGTGGCAGCTACCTCTACATCCAGATGACGTGGAAGATGCTGTAGAAAGTTGGAAAACCTCGGTGCAGACGGGGAAGACTTACGAGGTGGAATACCGCTTTAAACGGGCATCTGATGGAGCTTACCGCTGGCATTTGGGTAGGGCATTGCCCGTGCTGGACGCTGAAGGGAAAATTCTCAAATGGTTCGGGACTTGTACCGATATTGACGATCGCCAGCGATCGGCCCAAACAGCCTATTTTAACGCTCAAGCTTTGGCTTTGCTGTCGTCAGCTTCCCTGGATTACGAGAAGGCGCTGCAAGGTTTGGCAGATTTAACAGTACCGGGGCTGGGAGATTGGTGCTGTGTGCATTTGCTTGATGCCGACGGCTCGATCCGCTTGCAAGCAGTTGCTCACTCAGATCCGAGCAAAGTCGCTCTGCTGTGGCAAATCGATCGGCGTATGCCGCTAGACCCCCAGGGACGGCACGGAGTAGCAAAGGTGCTACGGACTGGTGAGTCGAAGCTCTACCCAGAAATACCGCAATGGGTAATCGAGGCGGTTGTGCCCGACAGGGAACTGCAGTTGGTGCTGCGATCCCAATCCCAAGTGCTGTCGGCAATCTGCGTGCCGCTAATCGCTCGCGGGCGGACGCTGGGAGCGATTTCGTTGCTGTGCGGGGAATCTGGCCGTCGCTGCGGGGAGAGCGATTTGGTTTTGCTGGAGGATTTGGCGCGGGATGCCGCGGTGGCGATCGACAATGCGCGGCTTTACCGGGAAGCAGCGGAGGCCAACCGGATTAAAGACGAGTTTTTGGGAACGCTTTCTCACGAGTTGCGGACGCCTCTGAACGCAATTTTGGGCTGGGCGCAGATGCTGCGGCAGCGCCAAATGAGTGCCGAAAAAACGGCTGTCGGTTTGGAGACTATTGAGCGAAACGCGCGGTTGCAGACTCAGATGATTGAGGATTTGCTGGACGTTTCCCGGATTGTCAGCGGCAAAGTGTGTTTGAAGCTGTTCCCGGTGGATTTGGTGCGGATTGTAGAAACAGCGCTGAAGACGCTGAGCCCTGATGCTGAAGCTAGGGGAATTGAATTGGTGAGTTTTTGTGGCGAAGGGGTGAGCTTGGTGAAGGGCGATGCTACTCGTTTGCAGCAGGTGGTGTGGAATTTGCTCTCGAATGCTATTAAGTTTACGCCGCCGTCGGGTCGCGTGGAAATAAGGCTCTCGGAGGATGGGGAACCGGGAGCAGCGGCTGGCGCCATATTGTCTGGGCCGTCTCCGGTGCACTCTGTTTCGATCGTTGTCAGCGATACGGGAATTGGCATCAGCAAGGAGTTTTTGCCCTTTGTGTTCGATCGCTTCCGCCAAGCTGACAGCACTTCTACGCGCAATTACGGCGGTCTGGGACTGGGATTGGCGATCGTCCGCCATCTCGTGGAACTCCACGGCGGCAGTGTCTGGGCCGAAAGTTCAGGGGAAGGACTCGGATCGACTTTCGGAGTGCGGCTGCCAATCATCAATAACAACAGTTAACAGTTAACTATTGTTATTGGTTACTGGTTATTCGTTATTTTATTGATACCAGGACTCTGCTCTTGAGCGTAAGATTCATTGGCAAAATAGTAATGGCTGTGCGGTTCGTTTTTAGGACTTACTCCATTCACCACTAAGCCCAGAACGTGCTGGCTTGATTTCTTCAACAGCTCCTTCGCAAAAGCCACAGTACCAGAATTAAGAACACCAGGTCGCACAACCAATAAAATCCCATCTGCTTTATTCCCCAGAATCAGAGCATCAGCAGCAACATTCAGAGAAGGAGCATCAATAATCACTGCATCATAAATAGCCGAAAATTGCTTAATCAATAAAGTGATCCGCTGTGAATCCAAGAGAGCCATTGGATTAGGCGGAATCACCCCGCAAGTGAGCACATCTAAATTATCCATGACTTGGGCGATCGCATCCCCAAACCCAGCCTGTCCAACGATCACATTGCTCAAGCCTACTTGATTAGGAAGTTCCCAAATCCGATGTTGAACAGGACAGTGCATATCCGCATCTACCAGCAAAACCTTCCGTCCTAATTGAGCTATAGCTACAGCCAAATTAGCCGATACAGTAGACTTGCCTTCTTGCGGTAGCGAACTACTGACAACAATGACTTTCAGCTCTTTATCAGAACTCAGGAACCTCAGATTCGCCTGAAGCATTCGGTAAGCAGCAGTGCTCGAAGTATGAGTAGTATCTCTAACAACAATCTGTCGGGGAGATATCTCTAACTCCTGGGCAGCAGACTTAAGTGGCCAGGAATTGCGCCGAGGATTTTTTTCAGACTTTCTATGGAAAGGAATCACCCCCAACAAAGTAAACCCAAATAATTCCCTCGCTTCTTCAATAGTTTTGACAGACTTATCTTGAGATTCTAAAAGCAGCGCTGCACCTATAGCAAGCAGAGTTCCCAAAAAACCGCCCGATATCAGCAATAAAGACTTGCGAGAACGCGCTGGTTCGTCCGGAACACTCGGCTTTTGGATAATCCGAGCATTCCCCACTTGCTGATTTTCTGTAATCCGAATTTCCTGGAGTTTTTTTTGCAATTCCTGATAATCTGCTTCCGCTTCTTGAAGTTTTCTTTCTAGTTCCCGCTGTTCCTTCTCTACCTTCGGCAAAACTTTTACCCGCTGCTTGTAGCCAGCTAGAGCATTTGAGAGAATAGTAACTCGCTCAGCCAAACCCTGGCGCTCTACATCTACCTTGATAAATTCTTCGATCAGTTTTTGTTTCACCTCTCCTATCTGTAAACTTTGATTGGGCAAGGGCTGTTGGCCACCTAAAACTTGTTGTATTTGTTGGTCGAGTAAAGCTTTTATGGTAGCTTTTTTAGTTTCTAACCTAGTTATTATAGGCGAATTATCCAGGTAGCGATTTTGCTCAGTTGCTAACTGACGCTCTATTTGTTTGTACTCTTTCAGAGCTTCCTGCACAGTGCTAGATTGGCTGAGAGTGCTGGCGGTCAATGCTTGCTGGGGATTCATTTGTAACTCGTCTTCAAATGCTTTGGACTTAGCACTGGCATTCAGCAAATCCGACTTAGCTTGGTCGATTTTACTTTCTAGTTCCGCCATAACTGCTACTGCTGATTTAGCTTCTTCTTCAAGATTGACAACTTTATTATCTTCTTTGAATTTCCTCAATTCTGCCGCTGCTTTCCGCATAGCTTGGTCGGAGTTAGGCAGTTTCCTTTCAATAAACTGTCGAACAGACACAGCCTCTAAGCGATTAACTTTTTGATTATTATCTATATAAAAATTCATCATAGTTTTTACGACCTCTGCTGCTATTTCCGGGTTTTTGTCTTTGTATGAAACTGTTAGAATATCAGCCCCCTTAATAGTAGCTACGGTTAGCTTCTTAAAAAAATACTTGGTTTTCAGGGGATTATTTTTTTCGTCTTTTAACTGAAGCCTATTTATAGTTTTTTGGATAATTTCGACAGAACGAATCAGTTCTATCTCGGTAGTCAGAGGGTTACTTTGCTCCGCTGCAGGAGTCAACTCTCCGATTTCTTTGCCCAATTCTGTTAAAGCAGATCCCGGAGTCGTTTTCTTAAATAACAGCTTTCCTTCTGCTTCATAAACTGCTTTTTCCTGCAGCGTGCCGTAGGTGGTGAGTGCAACCACTGAGGCAAATACAGCTAAGGCTGGCAGCCACCTGCGCTTCATAATCTGCCAGTATTCCTGAAATCCCATACTGTTTTCACTTGATTCCATCTGTTGCTCCCGAAAAATTATTTTTTTTAAAATCTAACATTTTAGGCATTTGAACTCATTACTTAGGATGTCCATTATATCACGTAAGTCAAGCACGGTCATGGTGAAAAAAATGTTGTTTGTGACCCCCGTCACGCCCAAGTTATATATTTGTGTTATAAATAAATTTATTGTGCTCTAGGGCAGCAGTGCTCGAATATAAACGCAGCAATAAGGGGCCATCGAAAAACTTAATCTACAAAACAATTATGAGACGGGACATATTTTTGGTACTAGGGCCTTAAGGATATCACTTGAGTGATCTCGGATTAAAATGGTGATAAATTTCAGCAGACCAGGTGATATAAAAAACACTCCACCTTAGAAAGTAAATCGAGTTATGGTAAAGTTGTTATCTGAGAAGGCGTGATGAATAAGAACATAAGAAAACTCAGTAAAGTGTTGGTGGAATTAAGAACCCGTCATTTTTTGATAATCGATACAATTTGTTTTGCGATCTCACCATTTTTAGCCTTGGAAATTCGTTTAGATGGTAGATTGAATCTGGCTCCCTACTTACAGAGTCTGGCTGTAATTACATTGCTATGTGTAGCAGTCAAACTTATAGTGTTTTATGCCGGCGGCTTATACAAGCGTTACTGGCAGTATGCGGGTCTGGAAGAAATGACACAAATAACGATGCTGATAGGTATATCCCTAGCAGTGGAAATTATCTTGTTGCTACCACTCTACCAGCTAAATAATTCGCCGCTCGCAAATCTGCCACGCTCGCTGCCGTTAGTAGACGCTATGATCTGCTTTTTGTTAGTGGTGGCCATTCGTTTCAGCATTCCCGCCCTCGAAAGATCGAGCCAAAAACGGTGGAAAGTTCAGCGGCGCAATCGCATCCTGATAGTCGGTGCGGGCAGTGCAGGCACATCTCTGGCGCAAACGATGCAGAGGAGCCCGGAGGTAGGACTCCATCCAATCGCTTTCATTGACGATGACCGCAAAAAAGTCGGCAAGCAGATTCGCGGACTGACTGTAGTCGGCAATCGCTGTAACATTCCGGAAGTAGTTCGATCGCTAAATATCGCTAAAGTAATAATTTCCATCCCCTCAGCTCCGGGAAAAGAGATTAGGGAAATCGTAGAAATTTGTCAGTCAATTGGCATTCCCACCAGCACCCTCCCTGGCCTCAATGAAATCATCAAAAGTGGTGTCAGTTTAGGTAGCCTCAGAGAAGTACAGATTGAGGACTTGCTCCGCCGCGAACCCATTCAAACGGATGTTGAGAAAGTCCTGGGATTGATTGGAAGCAAGAAAGTTCTAATTACTGGTGCGGGCGGGTCCATAGGCAGCGAACTTTGTCGGCAAATATTAAAGTGCGCTCCTGCGGAAATTATCATCGTCGGACACGGAGAAAATTCTGTATTTAACATTCAACAGGAACTAACAAAAGTCCTGTCTGAACTAAAAAATACCAGCACAACCCAAACAGATATTACTCGCGTGACAGCCTTTATGGCTGATATTCGTTTTCGCGATCGCTTAGAGTACGTTTTTCTAACAGTGAGACCAGACATAATTTTTCATGCGGCGGCTCACAAACACGTACCCATGATGGAATTAAACCCGCCGGAAGCGATTACTAACAATGTGCGGGGAACGAAAAATCTGCTGGATCTGGCATTGAAATACAATGTGGAACAATTTGTGATGATTTCCACGGACAAAGCGGTGAATCCAAGTAGCATTATGGGAGCTAGCAAAAGAGTTGCCGAAATGCTGGTGCTGCAAGCAGCCAAAAAAAGTAAAAACCCGTTTGTAGTGGTTCGTTTCGGTAATGTTCTTGGCAGCCGGGGTAGTGTCGTACCCACTTTCAAGCGACAAATTGCTGAGGGAGGGCCGATCACAATTACCCATCCAGATATCACTCGCTATTTCATGACCATTCCCGAGGCGGTTCAACTGGTTTTGCAGGCGGCAGTCATCGGCAGGGGCGGGGAAGTATTCATGCTTGAGATGGGGGAACCAGTCCGAATTGTTGATTTAGCAAAAGATTTGATTCAGCTCTCAGGATATGAAGTGGGCAAAGACATAGAAATCGCGTTTACAGGGCTGCGGCCGGGAGAAAAATTGTTTGAAGAGCTGTTTATTCCGGGCGAGAAATACAACCGCACTAAACACGAAAAAATTCTCAGTCTTGGCAATGCCAGCCGCCTAGTGAAAGAAAATATTGATGAGGAAGTAGAAGCCCTTTGTCAAGCTAGCGATCGCAATGATGCAAATTTAATTGTTTCAATGCTACAGCAGTTAGTGCCTGAGTATGTACAAGGGTATTCAACTACTAATTTGCACGCCAATACAGCCCAAAAAACAACCGCTGTGGCAAAGATTAGCAGTGCAACATCGGTTCAGTTAGAGAATGATTTACGGGTGGCTCTGGCAAATGAGGAGTTTCGGATTCACTATCAGCCGATCGTCTGCCTGGAAACTAATAAGATTAGTAGTTTTGAAGCGCTGTTGCGCTGGCAGCACCCGAATCGAGGTTTGCTTTGGCCAGACGAATTCCTACCAGCGGCCGAAGAAACAGGCTTGATTGTTCCTATTGGCGAGTGGGTACTGCGGCAAGCTTGCAGCCAGATGCGGGTTTGGCAGTCGCAATTTGGCCTTGACTCTCCTTTAACAGTCAGCGTGAATCTGGCTAGCCAACAGTTTTTCCACCCTGACTTAATCGAGACGATTGCCAAAATCTTGAAGGAAACAAATCTCGATGCTCCGAGTTTGAGGTTAGAAATTTCTGAAGATGTTGTGACGGAAAATTCCGAGTTGGCTGGAGCTGTTTTTTTCAAACTTAAAACTTTAGGATTGCAAGTACAAATAGACCACTGCGGTCTTAGTGATGTATCCTTAACTCACCTTTACCAATTGACGCGGCTGAAGTATGGGAAATTCGACAGTTTGAAGCTAGATTGCTCTCTAGTCAGCGGGCTGGACGTTAGCAACCCCAACTTAGAAGTTCTTGAGAAAATTGTTGCAATCACTCAGGAGTTAGGTATGGGCATGATTGCCACAGGAGTAGAAACGAAGTGGCAAATAGCTCAGCTAAAATCTATGAAGTGCGTCTACGGGCAGGGATACTTTTTCTCGAAGCCTGTGGAATGTGGGGCGGCAGGGAAATTGATTGGGGGCATGGGTGGTAAAAGTTAATGGGGCCTTTATGAATTACTTTGAAATGGGAAATACACGATTGGTAATTCACCAATTAACAAGCAGGTAATTAGCTACTAATGCAACAGTTGAAACCACTAACGTTACGCCGAAATTTTTCATGGACTTTCACTGGGCACCTAGTTTATGCGGCTTCCCAGTGGGGGATGTTGGTGTTGCTTGCTAAATTGGGCAGTCCTGAAATGGTGGGTCAATTTACCTTGGGTCTGGCGGTGACAGCACCTGTGATCATGTTTACCAATCTCCAATTGCGTCAGATCCAAGCAACAGATGCCAAAGGCGAGTATGTTTTTAGCGATTATCTGGGTCTGAGGTTAATTGCAACGGCGCTAGCATTCTTGATAATTGCCGGAATTACGCTCAAAGCTGGATATCGGTGGGAAACTTCGCTGGTGATTTGGGCGATCGCCCTGGCAAAGGCTTTTGAGTCGATCAGCGATGTGTTTTACGGCTTGATTCAACAACACGAACGGATGGATAGAATTGCGATCGCCTTGATGATTAAAGGGCCTTTGTCGTTATTACTTTTAGGCATCGGAGTTTCTCTGACTGGGAGTGTTGTAGGGGGAGCGATCGGATTAGCAGTTGCGTGGGGTTTAGTCCTATTCGGCTGGGATCTTCGCAATGGTAGATTAATTTTAAAGAATTCTTCGCAGGGGAGAGAGCGAGAAGATTTATTAGTTGCCGATGCTGAACCTCCAAACAGCCAAAATCCCTTGTACCCCCGCTGGGAGGGAAAAACTTTGGCAAAGTTAGTTTTGCTGGCTTTACCTCTGGGTTTGGTGATGATGTTAATTTCCCTGAATACTAACATTCCTCGATACTTTCTCGAGCGGTATTTGGGCGAACGGGAACTGGGGATTTTCTCTGCAATATCTTACCTGATGGTAGCAGGGAACATGGTAGTCAGTGCCCTAGCGCAGTCTGCTAGTCCGCGGCTGGCAAAATATTATGCAGCGGGAAATAGCACTGCTTTTCGCACACTTTTGTTTAAGCTGGTGGGGGTTGGCTTGATGTTAGGTGCGGGAGGCGTTTTTATCGCTGTTGTTGCTGGCAAACCAATCCTAACTTTACTCTATAAACCTGAGTATGCCGAGCGATCGGATTTGTTCGTGTGGCTAATGGTGGTTGCGGGTATTGGCTATGTGTCATCCTTCTTGGGTTACGGGATAACGGCAGCTAGGTACTTTCAGGTGCAAATGCCTTTGTTTGCTTTAGTGACAGGGGCTTCTGGGCTCGCTTGTCTTTGGTTAATTCCGACGATGGGAGTGCAAGGCGCAGTAATCGCGCTGATCGTTGGGGCGATCGTTCAAGCAGTTTTTAGTTTTGCAGTCATTGCTTATGCAGTATACAGACTCGACAGATATCAAAGAACAAAATCAAATATTGACTAAGCAGCGTCCCATCCGTATTCTTCATGTCGTCGGCGGTATGAATCGGGGCGGAGTAGAAACTTGGCTGATGCACGTTTTGAGACATATCGATCGCGATCGCTTCCAGATGGACTTTCTAGTTCACACTGAGAAACCCTGTCCTTACGATGACGAAGCTAGGGCTCTTGGTAGCAAGATTATCCCGTGCCTCTCTCCCTCAAAACCTTGGCTTTACGGTCGCAATTTTAAACGAATTCTACGCGAATACGGGCTTTATGACATTGTTCACAGTCATGTCCACCACTTTAGCGGTTACGTTCTCTATTTGGCGAAACAAGCAGGAGTACCTGTCCGCATTGCCCACAGCCATAACGATACCTCTGCAATTGATGCCAAAGCAGGATTTCATCGGCAGTTGTATCTAAGTTTAACCAAATGGTCGATTTCCTGGTTCTCAACAGTTGGTCTGGGATGCAGTTGTAATGCTGTAGCGGATCTATTCGGTGCAGCTTGGAAAACTGATACCCGCTGGCAGGTGCTTGACTACGGTGTTGACCTGAAACCGTTCTACGATCGGGTAGAGTCGATCGGCGTTCGCGCTGAATTGGGCATTCCTGCCGAGGCTTTTGTCATCGGTCATATCGGCAGATTTGAAACGCAAAAAAATCATCTGTTCCTGCTAGAAATTGCAGCAGAAGTTGCGAAACAAGAACAGAAAATGCACCTGTTGCTGATCGGAGACGGTTCACTGCGTTCGGATATCGAACAAAAAGTTGTGCAAATGGGTTTGAGCGATCGCGTCACCTTTGCCGGCAATAGGTCTGACGTACCCAGACTAATGTTAAAGGCTGTAGATGTATTTCTGTTTCCATCTCTCCACGAAGGTTTGGGCTTAGTATTAATCGAGGCACAAGCAGCCGGACTACCCTGCGTTTTCTCAGATGTTGTTCCAGAAGAAGCTGATTTAGTCAGACCTCTGCTGCAACGAATTTCCCTGTCAAAACCCGCATCAATTTGGGCAGAAGCAGTTATGTCAGCAAGAAGCGACGCCTCCGCAATTAGCCAAAGAGATGCCTTAGCTGTCGTTGAAAAAAGCCATTTCAATATAGCAGCCAGCGTCAAAAAGCTGACAGAGGTTTACGAGGCTAATCTTTCAAAATCCTGACAGCAATCCCATCGGATAGTTCGTCTTAAATCAGTTATTCAATTTATGCTAAGACAAGTCATTATAGTTATCGCGCTATCTGTGCTATTTGGTGGTACATCTCTGATTAGCTTGGGCAGTTATAATATTCCCCTCGATCCAGCCGTCCTCAAATTGCGCTATCTGTTAGTTGCCTCAAGTTTACTAATTCTCATCCTCATGTCCCCCTTTAAACAGTGGGGTTTCCACCGTCAAGCTCGACCTCTCCTCTTGCTGTGGATTCTCTTCGGCTGCGGATTACTCATATCGGGACTTGCTAACAATGACACAACTATTTTTAGGGACGGGTTGTGGCAAATGATTGCTGTACCGTTAATTCTGTTTAATGCTGTCCCAAAGGCGATGAAAGAAAATGCCAACTTGCTAATGGGAATGGGACTTTTTCTCGGCCACATTCCCTATATTATTACGTCTCTTGTGTCGCATCCTCCTGGTAATGGTACGCTGTATCGTGGCGTATTTGCCAACTCGAATCAAATGGGATTTACCTGTGCCACAATGTCGGCCGGTTTATTTATTTTGTTGATAGGTGCTTGGTCTGCCCAAAAATATGCGCGGTATTTATTGCCGATATCTGCTGCTCTATTGAGCCTTTTTGTGCTGATCATTTTAGCCAACTCCAGGACTTCAATGATGGTATGTTTTATCATGTCTTCTGTGTTTTTTAGCGAGTTTGTAAAAAATCCCAAAGCAGTAAAAAAAATGATAGCGATTGCCACCGTGGCTGTGACGGCAGTCTTGCTATTTGGAGGCGAAAAAATTGAGGCTATGAATAAGAGTCTCAACAACAACTTTGAAGCTAAGGAAGGTTTGAGCGGAAGAGATCACATCTGGGGACAGACATTAGATGAATCAGATTTACTGGGTCACGGCAGCAATTACTTTCAGTTAAACTTTGGACTGGGAGGACACAACACAATTATTGAAGTCATCGGACAAAATGGCATTATAGCAGCAAATTTACTAGTCGCTTTTGCGATCGCCAGTTTTTTCTATACTTACGCCTATTTCAAAACTTATGCCAAAGAAGATTGTGCTGCGATCGCTCCCTTCCTGATTACAGTATGCTTCTGGTTTTTATCTATGGCTGAAGGGATGTTTGGCTCATTAGGTAATGCCATGACGCTTGCCTATATGCTGTCTATAGGTATTGTGATATCAAGGCCACTCACCGGGAAAAAGCAGCAGTAGGAAGCCAGAAGGTATCATTAAAAAAAATCTACTTCTGATTTGAATTAGTTTTTGAAAATTACCCTTGAATAAAAAACGCCGACATGAATGACAGAAACCAGAAAAACAATAATAAATTGCGAGGATTAACGCTATTCGCATCTCTTTTAATATCGGGAATTATTTTGGCTTTAGCTTATTCTCAGATTTTAAAGGTTGGCTCATCATGTCCTGTTGCTGTTGCCGCACCTATCACTCAAACTCTCAAAAACCCGCGAATAGTCGAAACTAGGGTTGACGGAACTACGGTGATTGGTAACAAACCATTTTTTCCCTTCGGTTTCTATCATGTTTCCTGGGAATCCACCGCCCAAGAGCGCAAGTCGGCACTCCGCGACATAGCTGCTGCTGGATTTAACACAATTCACGCTTCGGCGACCAACCTAGAGGATTATGGAGAATTTTTAGACGAAGCAGAGGGGCTGGGAGTATATGTTTTAACAGAGCAAAATTCCATCGGACTCCTGAATTTAATCAACGCTTTTAATCAAAAACCTGCTGTACTCGGCTGGAGTATAGCGGACGATGTTGACAACGGAAAATGGAGTGTAGACAATCTGTTGAAATCTCACCAGCAAGCGAAGACAGCAGATCCCAACCACATCACTTATGTTAGCGGCTACTCAAATAAACTCAAGCAGTTTGCCAATTGTTCTGATGTCATTGCGAGGCAATCTTATCCCATAAAATTGAGGAAGCCAGAAGAATTGCCGGCGACTTATTCTGACATATCAAATGCGCGGGAAGCCGCTGCTAGCTTCAAGCGCTCCACTTATGCTAATTTACAAACCTATAACTGGGAATCTCACCCTTCTAAAAAATACGATGGTTCTCAAGCCCCTACCTTTCAAGAAGTGCGAAATATGACCTATCAAGCTTTACTTGCAGGGACAAAAGGGATTCTATACTACACTTATCACGATCCCTCTTGGCATTTGCCTGATCACCCGGATTTGTGGGAGGGAGTTAAATCTTTAGTGCCTGAATTGAAATCAATTAGTCCGCTATTGCTTGATGGAGAGTTCCAAAAAATTGATACCAAGATGTCGAATATAGTAGCGGGGATATGGAGGCGCGAAAACCAAGCTGTCGCTGTTGTCGTCAACAGCAATTACGGGAAACCAATAGAAGTGGCACTTGAACTTCCGATCGCAGTTAAGGAAGCGCGATCGATGTTTCAAAATCGACCTGCGGGTATGGCAGTCAAGGAAGGTAAACTTTTTGGGTCGATCGACCCTTTAGACGTTCACGTTTACAGACTTGTTCTGTGACGATACCAGAGTGCCATGACCGATCGATGCGATCGCCATTGGCACAATGAATGACAGCAAACAACTTATCAATCAAATGTAGAAATGTTTTTGTTAAAGGAGTTATCGATTGTATGAGAGTAGTTGTAGCTGTTGAACACCGCTTTGTTCGCACGCCCGACGGGGCAGTGTGGACGCAGACAATGTTCGCCCATTCGTACTGGCAGCGTTACTTTGAGGTATTTGACGAGATCTTGGCAGTAGCCCGCGTGCGCGACGTACCTGAAGTGCCTTCTGACTGGAAGCGAGCTGACGGGGAAAGAGTTTCCTTTGCAGCAATACCTTACTATATAGGCCCGTGGCAGTACCTCTTGAAGGCAAGGCAAGTTCAGCAGGCAGCCAGAAAAGCTGTCCGCACAGAGGATGCTGTGATTTTTTATCTTTCTTCTCAAATTTCGTCCTGTATCGAACCGATGTTGCGCCGGATGGGTCATCCCTACGGCATTTATGTCATCGCCGACCCTTACGATGTATTCGCTCCCGGCTCCGTAAAAAGCCCTCTGCGCCCGTTCTTGCGCTGGTGGTCACCGCGTCGGCTCAGAGATCAGTGCGCGAACGCTAGCGCCGCTGCTTACATTACAGAAAAGGCTCTCCAGCGCCGATATCCGCCCGCTCCAGGGGTTTTTACCGCTCACTATTCGATGACGGAATTGCCGGATTCAGCATTTGCGGCAACACCGCGATCGGGCTTTGAGAAAAAGCAGTCGCTGACCTTGATTACACTGGCTAGTTTGGCTCAACTTTACAAAGCTCCCGATGTACTAATCGATGCCGTTGCTGTTTGCGTCGCAGAAGGACTAGATATCAAGTTGGTTCTAGTTGGAGACGGCCAGTATCGTCAAAAACTGGAAGCGCGAGCTCAAGGGCACGGTTTGGGCGATCGGGTTTGTTTCAAAGGTCAGTTGACTGCGGGTGATGCGGTGCGAAATCAGTTGGATCTAGCTGACATTTTCGTTCTTCCTTCCCATCAAGAAGGTTTACCTAGAGCAATGGTGGAAGCAATGGCGCGCGCATTACCCTGCATCGGCTCGACAGTGGGCGGTATCCCAGAACTGCTCCCCCCGGAAGATTTAGTACCCCCCGGTGATGTAGCAGCTTTGGCGAGCAAAATCCGAGAGGTGACGACTGATCCAGAACGCATGGCTCGAATGTCGGCCAGGAATTTGGAAAAAGCTAAAGAGTATCGCGATGAAGCCCTCCGCGAGCAGCGGAATGAATTTTACCGCTACGTGCGAGAGATGACTGAAGCTTGGTTGAAGCAAAAAAACTAGGACTGTCTCAATTTTCGTCAGATTTAACAAGGATTAATTTTGTGCCTACTAGCGTTTACGAGGAAATTGAGGAGCCATCATGAAGAGCCTGCTAATTATCACCACTATTCCCTCTACTCTTAAATTTTTCCTGCCTCTAACCAAGCACCTACGCAGTCAAGGCTGGCAGGTGGATGCAATGGCAAAAGAACTTTCTACTAGCGAGGAATATGCACATTTTTTCGATCGCGTTTGGGATATCGAGTGGTCGCGCAACCCCCTAGATCCGAAAAACTTGCTCGCGGCTCCCCAACAAATTCGTCAGGTGTTTGCTCAGCAACAATACAATTTAGTAAATGTTTCCACGCCAGTAGCTGCTTTTGTTGCCCGCTATGCTCTTAACAATTGGAGAAAGCAGGGAAAATTTAAGGTAATCTACACTGCTCAAGGTTTTCACTTCTACCAGGGAGGCGCACCCCATAAAAATGCTATCTTCTTGGGACTAGAAAAGATTGCTGGGCCTTGGACAGACTATTTAGTAGTAGTGAATCGGGAAGATGAGTCAGCAGCGAAGCGCTATGGACTCATTTCTCCCGAACGAGTTCGTTATATCCCCGGAACAGGTTTAAATCTCGATCGCTTTAATCCCCATGCTATTTCCGAAGCCCAGATAATAGCAGTACGTCAAGAGTTGGGATTAGCACCGGAAAACCCTTTGTTTTTGTCGGTAGCTGAATTTATTCCCCGCAAACGTCCTGGGGATATTTTAAAGGCATTTGCCCAACTCGGTCGGCCTCAAGTACATTTAGCCTTCGCCGGAAATGGACGAATTTTCCAGGAAATGCAGGAACTCGCAGCCAAGTTGGGAATTCAAAACCAAGTGCATTTTTTGGGGCGAAGGAGGGATATCCCAGTTTTAATGCGTGCGTCTGTAGCTACTTTGATTGCTTCTGCACACGAAGGACTTCCCAATTGCGTGATGGAATCTTTGTGCATGGAAACCCCCGTCATTGGTACAGAAATTCGCGGCACTCGCGATTTATTAGTAGATGGAAATGGGCGGCTGGTAAAAGTGGGAGATATCAACGGAATGGCTGAAGCAATGGCATGGATTTTAGATCGTCCACACGAAGCTCAAAAGATGGGCAAGCGCGGACGAAAGGATATGGTTAATTATGACGCGCCACAAATCATAAAGCTGTACGAAAGTTTGTATAACGAGGCTTTGTCTGATAACGCATCAAGTTCTACACGCTGGTAAAATCTTTGCGAATACGCAAATATGCCAGAAATTTTACCCAAAAATCACCAATTTTATCAACTTATGGACGCTTTTAACATTCTTTTCACCAGTGCAGGCAGGAGGGTAGCACTAATTCAATCATTCAAAAAAGTTTTGAGCGATCTAGGAGTTCCTGGCATTATTGTTACGACTGATACTCAAAAAAATTCTCCTGCTGCTTTCGCGGCTGATGTTTCAGAACTTGTTCCCCGCATTACTGATGTCAATTACATCAATATTTTGCTAGGAATTTGTGAAAAACATCAAATTAAGCTGCTGATTTCGCTGATTGACCCGGAACTGTATTTGCTCTCACTTCACCGACAGGAATTTGAAGCGAAAGGCGTTACCATACTCGTCTGTTCTCCTGAAACCAATGAGATTTGTTATGACAAACGTAATACTTTTAAGTTTTTCAAAGAGATTGGTGTTCCCACCCCTGAATTGTTAGATGGAGACCAAATTCTCGCCGATCCTAATGCCTGTTATCCTTTTCTGATTAAACCTGCGAAGGGTAGTTGCAGTGTGGGAGTAAATCAGGTCAGAAATGCTAAAGAGTTGGAATTTTTTAGAGAGCACATTGCTAATGCGATTATTCAGGAATTTCTCATAGGTGAAGAATACACATTAGATATTTTAGTGGATTTCCAAGGAAAGGTGCGATCGGTGGTTCCCCGGCTCCGCATTGAAACCAGAGCTGGGGAAATTAGTAAGGGAATAACAGTGAAAAATCCCGCCTTAATTGAGGCGGGAAAAAAGGTTGCTGAGTCATTGCCCGGTGCGATAGGGTGCATTACGGTGCAATGTTTTTTGCTAGTTAGCGGTGAGATTAAATTTATTGAAATTAATCCACGATTTGGCGGAGGATTTCCTCTCGCATTTCAAGCCGGTGCTAATTTCCCTCTCTGGATTATCGAAATGGTTTTGGGGAAGAACCTTGAAATTAAAATTGACGATTGGCAGAATGGAGTTGTCATGTTGCGGTACGACGAGGCAATTTTTGTAACAAAGGAAATGATCGCATGATTAAAATTATCGTCTTTGATGTAGATGATACTCTGTTACCCGAAGGATTTGTGCGGCTCGGATTTCAAGCAGTGGGGGATTGGATACTAAATAAATATGCGGTTCCAAGATTTTTTGAATCGCTTGGAAGTTTTTTGTACCAGAAACCGAAGCGAAATTTTTAATTGAGTTTAGCAGAAATTAGCATTGAGGATGACTCTCAAATAATTAAGGAGAGCATCCCAATGGATCGACAACATAAGCGGCAGATATCTCTGTATACCGCTTCTCGGCGATCGATCGACTATTTTAAAGGTAACAAAAAACTAGGCGCGATCACAGATGGCTACCTAACAACTCAACGCAATAAAGTAGAAGGATTGCACATAGCAAACAGTTGTGATACTATCGTTTCCAGGGATAAATACGGTTCAGGAAACTGGACTCCCAGCCCAGCACCCTACTTGAAAGTGATGGAATTAAGGCAGTTTCAAGCCTCATAATGCGTCTATGTAGGAATAATCCTCACAAAGATTTCGTCACGGTCAAGAAACTGAGTGGGCTGACTGTTCAAATCGCTCGTCAAGAGGAGAGTATTGCAAGACTCCACCAGCACCGGGCTAGGAAGCCGATCGCACAATTCTTTCCTTGCCTGAACTAGAGACAATTTTATTATCTATTAATGAACTTTGTCTTAAGTGCGGTAATAAGGCGGGTTCTGAAGTTGGGGGCGATCGCGAATTAAAGTTCGTCTTTTAAGAACATCAAGTTGAAAAATGTTCGTGAAGGAATTGAGAAATTTTTTAAGCTCAAAAGGATGGTGTTCATGAATTCAGAAGTTTCTTCTACCAAAAGTTTCAGTAAATACAGCAGACTGCTCAAGGCAATATTAGATAGATTAGTGGCGGCGATCGCGCTGGCAGTTTTCTCTCCCGTAATGTTAATGGTTGCGATCGCCATTTACATCCGCATGGGCAAGCCAATCTTTTTCTGCCAGCCGCGTCCCGGTAAAAACGGTCACGTTTTCAATTTCTACAAGTTTCGCACTATGACAAGCGATTGCGATGCTGATGGCAATTTGCTACCCACCGAACAGCGTCTCATCCCCCTCGGTCAATTTTTTCGCAAAACAAGTCTGGACGAACTCCCTCAACTTTTGAACGTTCTCAAAGGTGATATGAGTTTTGTTGGTCCTCGTCCTTTACTCGTAAAATACCTCGATCGCTATACTCCAGAACAAGCACGTCGCCACGAAGTTATGCCGGGAATTACCGGTTGGGCTCAAGTCAATGGTCGCAATGCTATTAGCTGGGATGCTAAATTCAAACTTGATGTTTGGTATGTCGATAATTGGACTCTGTGGTTAGATTTGAAAATTCTGTTTCTGACAGTATTGAAAGTCTTGAAAAGAGACGGAATTAACCGAGAAGGCTATGCTACAGCCCCTGAATTTACAGGTCTTCTTGACGAGCACCAAACTAGCAGTGAGGTTCGGTAGAATTTCGTTTATTTAAGTCCGATACAGGGCAAAGGAACGGGCAAATGAAATTTTCTCGTAATTAATGGATCTAAAGCCCAGTCCTTCTATGACGGCTTTTAATTGGTAAATAAAGTTTGTAGCAATTTCCAAAAAAATCTACCAGGTAGTATACTATAATATAGGAGGTAAAAAAGCTTTTTTTTATTTCAAAACCTTGGGAAAATCAAATCACTTTGCAGCAGTAGACGAAGCAATTCGTACCGCTCAAGTTGTCCGAAATAGCTGTATTAGGCTGTGGATGGATACCAAGGGTACAGGTAAAAACGACCTGCAAAAATACTGTGCTTTACTCGCTCGTGATTTTCCGTTTGCCGGCGAACTTTTCCAATTCTACAAGTTTCGCAGTTCGGACGAGCGATCGCGATGCCGATGGCAATCTTCTCCCCGACGTACAGCGAATCACCGCGATCGGTAAGTTTCTGCGCCAAAGCAGTTTAGACGAACTTCCCCAACTCTGGAACGTTCTTAAAGGTGATATGAGCTTTGTTGGTCCTCGCCCCTTGCTGGTAGAATACTTGGAGCGTTATAGCCCGGAACAAGCACGGCGTCATGAAGTTAAACCAGGGATTACGGGTTGGGTGCAGATTAACGGTCGCAATGCCATTAGTTAGCCAGAGAAATTTAACCTAGATGTTTGGTATGTCGCTCGCTGGAGTTTGTGGCTTGACTTCCAAATTCTCTTGTTAACTCCCATAGAAGTCATAAAACATAGAGGTATCTCCCATCCCAACCAAGCAACTATGAATGAATTTTCAGGAAACATGAAGTCAAACGAGTAGAGGTGAGGTTATATGGATACCTATTTGTATGGTTGCGGCGGACACGCCAAAGTTATTATAGATATTTTCTATCGCCAAGGACAAGTAATTACGGCAATTGTTGATGATAACCCACCGCCAGAAATTACTGAAATTTATGGTAATCCAATCTACTTAGCTGCAAAAAAATTGAGGGAAATCAATATAGAAAACACTCAATGGATTGCGGCTATCGGTAATAATCGTACCCGTCAGTATATAGCTCAGAAAATCACAGATTTGGGATATGCTTTCACAACTGCAATTCACCCTTCGGCACAAATTGCATTAGGAGTTGAAATTGCTTCTGGTACCGTCATTATGGCTAATACTGCTATCAACACTGAAACCCAAATTAACCATCACGTTATTATTAATACTGGTACAACTATTGACCACGATTGTATTATTGAGGATTACTGCCACATTGCTCCTGGCTGTTCTCTTGCGGGTCAAGTTCGTTTGGGTAGAGGTGTTTTATTAGGTGTTGGTACTAAAGTTTGTCCTGGCGTAGAAATTGGGGAGGGAACAACCTGTGGAGCAGGTTCAGTAGTTATTCACTCTCTTCCTTCCCATTGCTTAGCCTACGGTTGCCCAGCCAAAATTGTCGATCGTAATTACTTCCCGTAATATTTATATCATAAATGTTACTTTACTTGCGTTCTTTATATTTATGGGGACAATTTTCTTCTGGCTGCTGTATTGCTATAAAATTGGGCAAGGGAAAATAAGTTAAGAAATTAGCATTTTCAATAATTGATTATCAACTTAGCTGAAAAATGACAAAACAAATCCTCCTCTCAACACCTCACATGGGTTCGCTTGAACAAGAGTTCGTGAAAGAAGCCTTTGATACCAACTGGATCGCCCCCGTTGGCCCCCATGTGGATGCTTTCGAGCAAGAATTCTGCGAGGTAGTTGGCGCTAAACACGCAGCGGCTGTTAGTTCCGGTACCGCAGCTTTGCATTTGGCTTTACAATTAATTGGTGTCGGTTCAGGAGATGAGGTTTTTTGCTCGACTCTGACTTTTATTGCAACTGCTAGCCCGATTACTTATCTTGGCGCCAAACCAGTTTTTATCGATAGCGATCGCACTTCTTGGAATCTCAACCCCGATTTGTTCCGAGAGGCACTTGACAAACGAGCCAAAATTGGTAAATTACCCAAAGCTGTTGTAATCGTACACCTCTACGGTCAAAGTTGCGATATCGACCCAATTCTGGAAGCTTGCAATGCTTATGAAATTCCGCTAATAGAAGATGCGGCAGAATCTCTAGGGGCTAGCTATAAAAACCGATCGCCTGGAAGCTTTGGTAAAATCGGCATTTTCTCATTCAACGGTAATAAAATTATCACCACTTCCGGCGGCGGAATGCTAGTTTCGGACGACCAAAAAATTGTAGAAAAAGCTCGTTTTTTGGCAACACAAGCCCGTGACCCCGCTCCTCATTACCAACATTCAGAAATTGGCTACAATTATCGTCTCAGCAATGTTTTGGCGGGAATTGGTCGCGGTCAATTACGGGTTTTGGATGAGCGGGTTGAAGCTAGGCGACGCAATTTTGACTTCTACAAACAAGCTTTAGGAAACTTGCCGGGAATTGAATTTATGCCGGAAGCTGCTTTTGGAAAATCTACTCGCTGGCTGACTTGTTTGACGATCGATCCGGCCGCTTTCGGTGCAGATAGAGAACAAGTTCGTTTAGCACTTGCTCAAGAGAAAATAGAAGCGCGTCCGGTTTGGAAACCTTTACACTTACAGCCAGTATTTGCAGATTGCGAATGTTTGGGGGGGGCGGTGGCCGAAGAGTTATTTGAGTACGGGCTTTGCTTGCCTTCTGGTTCTAATTTAACTGATGAAGATTTAGAGCGGGTGACAAGTGCGATCGCCGAAATTCACAAAGAAAATCGATGATCTAGCCGAAGGAAGTTCGGCAACAGATTCTCTAACGGATGTAACGGGGGTCAGGAAGAAGAAAGATGCGATCGCTATTAGATCCCCGACTTTTTCAAGAAGTTGGGGATTTGGGTATTCTATCTTTTGATTAATTTTATTGCCATTCTTGCAGGGCGATCGCAATTCCTTGTTTCAATCTCGGTTCAAGATTGTCTTGCTTAACTAAGCTTTCTAATTTCTGCCTGGCCTCGGCAGCACCTAGCTGTTTGAGCGCTGCCATGCAGTGTAACCTGACGCTGCTTTCTGTGTCGCCCAACATTGAAATCAGAGCATCTAGCCCTCTCATATCTCCTAATTTTCCTAAACCTAAAGCTAAAGATTTTTTGCTGACTGCCTCCTGCACGGCCGGATGATTTGTTTTCAACAAATCAATCAGAATTTCAGCAGCAGCAGCTTTTAATTCTGGCTTTTCTACTCGCCCTAAAACAGTGACTATCTCTTGATAAACAGTAGAATTTATGTTAGTGAATTGCTCCATTAATGTCTGATGCAAATATGCTAAAGCGGTTGCAGTTTCCATCCAGCTTAGGGCGCGCACAGTTTCGATTTGCAATTCAATCGGAGTTGTGGGCGATCGCAACAATTCAAATAAAGCAGCCGCTGCAGCATCGGTTTTTACTCGCCCGATCGCGATCGCCGCTTGCTGACAAACTTCTAATCGGATGTCCGAAAGCAGAGGTTTGAGCAAGTTAACTAAATCTAATTCCGCATCTAAATACGCGCGCACCCCAAGAGCTCGCACGGCTTCTTTTCTGACTGCTGTTGCCGGATCTTTGAGTGCTGCTACCAGTATCGGGGGGATGCGGGAGTCGTGAAAACTGCTCAGGGCATCGATTGCGTGCGCCCGCACCGCAACTTGAGAGTCTGCGACTACGCTCAACAGCGGTGGGATAGTTTCGGTGCGCCGAATTTGGGCGAGTGCTGCTGTGGCAAACTGTCGCGAGTCTTCTTGGAGTAGGAGAGTTGCGAGGGATTCTATGGCTGTCGGGCCGAAATTCCCTAGGGTTTGGGCGGCGATTTGGCTCAATTCTTCGTCGGAATTTTTGACCAATTCTACTAAAGCTTGAATCACTTCCGGGCGATCGAACTTTCCGAGAATGCGGGCAGCGAACCACCGGGGCTCCGTGTCTGCGTCTTCATCTTCGAGTACGGCAATTAAAGGTGCGATCGCGCCATTTCCCAAATTGGGCAATACTTTAGCAATTTCCCAGCGGTCTTGAAAATCGCCCCATTCTAAGGCTTCTATTGCTAAACTGACAGCTTGCTCTAAAATGTGTTGTTCCTGCGGCTTGCCGGCTTTGGCTGTCACTTGCTGCAAGCATTCGACTAACCCCGGCCAGTTTTGGCGATCGGCAGCGACTTGCGCTTTTTGTAAAATATTATACATGATTTTAAATTAAGTTCGATCGAGAAGCAAGGTTTTTTGCTGCTAGGTCAGAGCGGGAGGGAACTACTTTGTACGAATCTTTTGCTACAATTATCCATTTTTTAACATTTTTGTCAATCCATCATAACTGGTAAAATGGAAGTAAAGCATTAATTTGATGTAGTTAAGGCATCAATCTATACTTTTTGTAATTTAAAATACGCAATATTCCTAATTAAAAATTAACAAATGAAGAAAGCTCTACTTTTAGTAAACCAGCACTCCCGAAAAGGGCAAAAGCTATTATCTCAAGCCACTGTAGAATTAGAAACACTGGGTTTTGAGTTAATGGTAGAATCTACCGACCACGCCCACGAACTTTCCGACACTATTCGCCACTACCAAAATCGAGTCGAATTAGTAATAATTGGCGGTGGCGACGGCACTCTCAACGCCGCCATAGAAGGTTTGATAGACACCAAGTTACCCCTGGGTATCTTGCCGATGGGAACAGCTAACGACCTAGCCCGCACTCTGGGGATTCCTACAGATTTATCAGCAGCTTGTCAAGTAATTGCCAGCGGTAAAGTTCGGCTAATAGACTTGGGTTGGGTTAACAGCCAATATTTTTTTAATGTTGCCAGTTTGGGACTAAGCGTGGAAATTACCCAGCGCCTGACTAAAGACGTAAAGCAGCGCTGGGGAGTGTTAGCTTATGCTTTTACTGCTTTGCAGACAATTTTTTCAGCGCGACCTTTCCGAGCACAAATTAAGATAAAAAATCAATCTTTTAATGTTAAAACTATTCAAATTGCCATTGGCAACGGCCGCTACTACGGCGGTGGCATGACAGTTGCCGAGGATGCCACAATCGACGACAAGCGACTAGATTTGTACAGTTTGGAAATAAAAAAATGGTGGGAAATCATTGCTTTGCTGCCAGCTATGAGGCAAGGAAATCATACCAGTTGGCCTAACGTTCGCGCCTTGCACGCTCAAGAATTTGAGGTTAATACTAGCAAACGCCGTCCGATTAATACTGACGGTGAAATTACAACTTACACGCCTGCAAAATTTCGAGTGATTCCCCAAGCTTTAGCAGTTATAGCTCCTTCATGACTCACAACTAATATAATGATGTTATTGTGTTGTGGAACAGGCATCTTGCCTGTTCAGATATTAGCCACAGGCATCTTGCACGTGCCACAATTAATTAATCAATAAATTATATTGTGTTGTGGAACAGGCATCTTGCCTGTTCAGATATTAGCCACGAACAAGATGCCTGTGCCACAATTAATCAGTTAATAATCGCCTCCAGCGCCATATTTCCAGGCTTCAACTAATCGGTGAAAATAATATTGCTGCTCCGGGGCTAAATTTTTTACCTGGGGTTCTACGGCTTTCCCCAAAGGCTGCAATCCCGTATAAATTCCTAAATTTACATAATGAACCATCCAATCGAGCAAATTAGCTATTCCTACCTGCGGGATAATTTTCAGAACTAATCCGGGATGGCTAATTGCTGTTTTAAACAGGGTTTGTGACAAAGCCGGAAACAGCACGATATCCTGAAGAAACGGTTTGATTATTGGTTCTCCCAAGTCTTCCATTACCTGAAATACGGCAGCCAAAAGTTGATTTATTTGATTAGGGTCTATTCTTTGATTCATCGCAGCACTCATCGAACGCTGAAACAACCAGGTAACTGATAGATTCGGCTGGTAGGGTTGCAAAAGTGCGAGGGAATTTTTGCTGAGACTGTCGCTTGTCAAAGCTTCCTCAATTCCTAGAGTCAAGCGTTTGAGGTGGCGTACCATGGCGCCGAAACCGCCGAAGCTGAGGGGAGATTGGCTACCGCTGCTGTCTCCGACTGGAAGTATGCGATCCCAAGGGGTTTTTAGAGGACTTTGGCGATAACAGGGGAAGAATCCGTAGAGTGCTCTTTGGAATTTTAACTGTTCGATTTCGACGTTTTGATATTGGGGAAGCAAGCGCAAATACTCTTCAAATAATGTTTCTAAACTGAATCTTTCTGTGTCGGCGTCTATGTAGGTAAATAAGTAGGTGGTGCGGCCGTCTCTGGCTGGAAATGCTTCCCAAAAATATTGGCACTGATTTTGCATTGGGGTGAAGGATGCAAATATATCGCCAGTGTCGTTTTTGGGGTATCCTTGAGCGCAACTGCCGACTACTAAACATACGGCGTCGGGTTTTTTGCCTTGTCTTGCTTGGCGGACAATAGGCGAAAAATGCCCCATTGCGTCTAATAATAATCGGGTTTTAAATAATTTTTTGTCAAGTTGTAAATCGGTATTTTCCGATTCTACAAGGACTCCATTTGGATGAATTGTGGCTGTTTTAAATGGTGTATTTTCAAATAGTTCGCCTCCGGCTTCTAGGAATCGCTGTTTCAAGGTTTCTAGGAGGTAAACTGGGTCTATTCCGATGTTGAGTACGTCGCGCACCCAAATGTCTGGGCTGTTGGCAAAGCTGATGCGGGCTGGGTTGTATTCGGTAGCTATGGCTTTTTCTATCTCTGCAACAGATAGCAAATTTAATTCTAAGAATGTGTCTAATTCTTTGCGAGAAATGTTCCATTCTTGATCGCGTCCTCGCAGGGTGCCGCGTTCTATCAAGGCTACTCGCCAACCCCGCACGGCTAAGGCTGTACCGATTAATATTCCTAGGGTTCCGCCGCCGATAACTATGTCGAAGTCGAGGGTTTCGAGGGGTTGTTGGCTGTGTTTGACTGCTTGGGGTGTTGCTGCGGTGTTTTGTTTGAGGTTTTCCCAGAGTCGATCGACTTTTCTCAGGCCTGTGAGGGCGTCTCCTGGCAGTTGGGAGAGGATTTGTTCGGTGAGGGACATCGGGTTTTAGTATTAAACAGTGGTTGATTTTTTATAATTTAGCTTAGATCCACATTTCCGACAGTTTCAGGGCTGACGCATGGGGTGGCGAGAATCCCGGTTCATACTAAGATGTTGCACCCTTGTCAATAAGCTTTTTAGGAACAGGCAAGATGCCTGTTCCACAAAGAGTAGATTTTCTTGTGGAACAGGCATCTTGCCTGTTCTTGAGAATGGTGCAAGATGTGAGTTTCTACGAATTTTGGGCTTAGTAACAAGGAATCTAGGAATCAACCGGGTTTATGAGGTTGGGAGTGCGATCGCAAACGAAGTTTTTATCATCATACAGAGAAACCCGGTTTCTGAAAAAAAACCGGGTTTCTACATCTGTTTGGTAAGTCTAAGGAATTATCTTCAATCAGCCGTGCTTAATTCTTCAACTCGCAGCCGATCGCACAAAATTCGCTCGCACACTATACCACCCGTATCCGCACTCCTGCAAACTTCTAACTGAGCTTCCGGCAACGCTTCAAACAAAAAACGCTCTCCCGGAAAAACCGTCCGCTCAAAATACCAATTAGGAATATTTGTAATACGAGCGATTTGCACTTTGCTAGTATTATTAAGGTACCAACACAAAATGCGCGTATGACCTTCGGAAATTACCTGATTTAGTGTCAAATTCATTTTTTTAACTTGTTTGTGCAATTGTGCGAACGATCGGCGACGAACCTAGACTTAATATAGCATATTACCAGTTAAAACACAATTTTTTATACATTTTTTTTATATTTTTTGGGTTAATTAATAAATTGCGCCAGGGAAACATCAGCGCCTTCCACTTATTCCCAAGAAGGTGCAAAAGCCGGCAGTGCTAAAGTGCAAGATTTCCATCCTCCCCTAACAGGTGCGTTCAACAATTGACAGTGACCAACTGAACCTCTTGCCTGTTGGTAGTGACCGCAAAAATTACACTTGGAAGCAGGATTGCACCCGCGATCGCTAATTACAAGGCAGGGCTGGTTTTGGGTTTGGTTGCGCTCGATAGTTGTTAAAGTGTTCATTAAATTACTTTTTAAATGTTCAGTCTTAAGTATGACGGCTGGAGTGCTGTCGTGGCGTCTATCCCAAGGCTTAGTTCGCCTTTAAGTTTTGTGTAGGGATCGAGAGAAAATATACTATTTTAGAGAGGATCAAGCTAGGGAGCGATTAAATTTCCTTTCATCGAATTGGCGGCCCCGGCTTTAGAGCCGATCGCGCTTGTCAGGGGGTATACTTCCTCAGACAGAGCTAATTATCTTCGCCTAAGTTGCTGAACAAATCGGCTAAAATTGTATTAGAAAATAAAAAACCTTCGGGATCGCTCAACCTCAAATTGCCCGACAGTGGCAGTTTCTCGCCCTCACCTAAATTTGAGATCGCCCCATCCGCAGTGATAATTTCTACCCATCCTTGCCGCCAGTAGGGCTGTAAACAACGCCAAATTTTATCAACTGTTTGCTGAGTAAACTTTTCAGTCAGCGCCGACAGGCTAACTCCTTCTGCTAAACGCAAACCTAGCATCAGCGTTTCTAACAAAACGTCATTTTCTGAGACGGGAAAATTTTGCTCAATTGGTGGGTAAATATCTGGCTGGGTTTCCCCCCCAATTCGAGGAGTAGCTGGGGAATTGAGGCCAGAGATCGATCGCACCCACTGATAATATTCTTGAGTTTTGCGAGGTCTCGTTAACCTCCGGCCTTCCACATAACTCGCCGCCCCCATTCCCAAACCGTAATAAGGGCGATTTTCCCAATAAACGCGGTTGTGGCGGCACTGATAGCCAGAGCGAGCGTAATTAGAAATTTCGTAATGTTCGTAGCCAGCCCCTGTCAGAATTTCCCGCGCTAAACGGTACATTCCAGCAGCGGTTTCATCTGCTGGTAGCGGCTGCGCGCCTGCTTCAAAGTAGCGCCCGAAAGCAGTTCCCTGTTCAACAATTAAGTCATAACTCGACAGGTGAGTCGGCGAAATTTCGACGGCCGATTTCAGGGAAGCTTCCCACTGTTCTAAAGTTTGGTGTGGCAGTCCCGAAATTAGGTCTAAACTAAAATTGACAATACCCGCCGATCGCACTATTTCTACTGCTTCAAAAATATCAGCGACAGAGTGCGATCGCCCGCAAGTTTGCAGCAATTCATCTTGAAAAGCTTGCACTCCCACACTAACTCGATTTACTCCCGCCGCTACATATCCCCGCAACTGTTCTAAAGTAAACGTACCCGGATCTATTTCTATAGAAATTTCCGCCTCAGCAGCAATCCCAAATTTGCCGTCGAGAGTCTCTAAAATATTGCTCAACTGACTGACAGAAAGCAGCGAAGGCGTGCCACCACCAAAAAAAACTGTTTTCAGAGATGCGCCTAAATTTTTAGTTTCTTGAATTTCTTGACACAGTACAGCAACATATTGCACAATTGTCCCGGAATTCTCGCCATTTTTGCGATCGCCCACCACAAAAACCGGAAAATCGCAGTAGTAACAGCGGCGGCGACAAAAAGGTATGTGCAGGTAAGCCGAACTAGGAATCCCGGAATTTGTCGCTTGCACACTTTTTTTTAATTCAAATGTTAAATAATCTGTGGGAGGGTTCATTACATTTCAAGCCAAAAGCGCAACTTCAAATCTAAAATTTTAATTAAACCATCATGAATAATTATGTATATTATGACATTTTCTTACCAAAAAAGCGCTGCGAACGATGGCGTCCCGCCCCGCAAGCTACGGCTCTGTTAATTTAACCTCATACCAGTTTTAATCAACCAAAATCCCCGAACATCCCGCAGGGCGGTCTATTCGCACTTCGTGCCTGCTTTGGGTCCGGCGTAGTAAATTTCGAGCGCCTCCCTGGCACATCCCCCAAAGGGTACAACCGCGAAATATAAGTTTATGAAAATCCCTGAGTAAATAGGGCGATATCCGACCAAAGCATGAAAACAAGTATCAGCACTGCAAAGATATAATGTGAATAAATTCATTAACCTAGAACTAATGCTAGACGCAATCATAATAATCTCATTCATAATCGCAGGCGGAGGCATCGGCTATTACGGAGTCGAACTCCTGCCGAGCAATCTCCTGCAGCAAGTTACAAATATACAAGGCTTAAGTTCTGTACTAGGTTCCTTTGGAGCATTAATCGGCTTCGTGATGGGATTAGTGGCTCAAACAACCTATCGGCGCTTGGAAAAACAAGTCCGCGATATGCCAGTGGAGATGCTGCTGACGCGGGCGATCGGCTTAATCATCGGACTGCTAGTAGCAAACTTAATGCTGGCTCCGCTTTTCCTACTGCCAATTCCGCGCGAGTTCGGCTTCATCAAACCTCTAGTCGCAGTCTTGGGTAGCGTCATGTTCGGCTTCACAGGCGTCAGTTTGACCGACACTCACGGCCGCGCTTTCTTGCGGCTGATCAACCCCAAAAGCTTTGACACGGTGTTGGTAGCCGAAGGTACTTTCAAACCAGCAACTGCCAAAGTTGTCGATACTAGCTGCATTATTGACGGCAGAATTGAAAACTTGCTAGAAACAGGTTTTCTCGAAGGTCAAATTATCGTGCCGCAATTCGTTCTCCAAGAACTGCAACTGGTAGCTGATTCCGCCAACGATCAAAAGCGAGTGCGCGGACGCCGCGGCTTAGATGTACTCAACCGCATCAAAGAAACATATCCAGAACGGATTCAAATTCACTCGGCTGACTACGAAGATATTGCCACAGTCGATGCGAAATTAGTCCGTTTCGCTTTGGATATAGACGGCATTTTGCTCACCAACGATTACAACTTATCAAAAGTAGCTACCGTCCAAAAACTGCCGGTTTTGAATATCAACGATTTGACTCATGCGGTGCGCCCCACTTATTTGCCGGGAGATACGATCGAACTAAAAATCCGCAAAGAAGGCAAAGAACCCTCTCAGGGAATCGGTTACTTGGATGACGGCACAATGGTTGTCGTAGAAGCAGGAAGCAGCTATGTCGGCGGCGAAGCCCGAGTCGTAGTCACCAGCGCCCTGCAAACTAGCGCCGGCCGCATGATATTCGCCCGCCCTCAAGAGTCCGTTATTGTTTGAAACTGAGTAACCATGGCCAGGGCAATCAGAATCAAATATTGCGATCGCTGTTCCCAATCTGCCCCGACTCTTTACCGCGCCCGGTATGACGAGTCGGGGCAGTGGTTTTTTTTGTGTCTTAAATGTTGGGAATCGGTAAGTAAAAACAATCCTTTCTACTTCTACGGCGGCACTTGGAAAGCTAGCAAGAAAAAATAACAATTACCAGCTTGTTCTTCTTTTCTCTTCCTTCGCGTCCTTCGCGTCTTCGCGGTTCAATATCTCAAGATCTAATTCCGCATTATTCCAGTGATTCTGGAGTAATTAGAATCAACCAATCTCGATCGCATCTTCATACAAGGTTTCAATCGCACAGCTAAAATTAACGCTAGCAAACTGAACTTCTTGTCCTTGACTGTAAGGATAAAGCACCCACAAACCCTCTGCATTCCGGCGAAAACACTCTACACTAACTCTTTCTTGATTGATTAATACATACTCTTGCAAACTGTCTGAAGTTCGGTAGTCGGCAAACTTTTCGCCTCTGTCAAAAGCCGCTGTACTCGACGATAAAACTTGCACAATTAAGCGCGGGTAGATAATGAAATCTTCATCAGCATTTTTGTCTCGTTCATCGCAACTCACCGCTACATCGGGATAGTAATAACAATTGGCCGCCTCAATCCGAACTTTCATATCTGCCATGTAAGTTATGCAGCCACTCCCCCGAAGATGATTTCTCAACAAACTTGCTGTATTGACACTAATGATGACATGAGCTTTTTTTGCGCCTGTCATTGCATAGATTTCACCTTGTCTGTACTCGTGTTTGATCGGGCTGACTTTCTCGCCTGCTAAATAGTCTTCGGGGGAGACGTAGGTGTCGTTTTTACTTGCCACCATATAATTTTGAGGTTGGTGAGGATTACATAATTATAGTCGTAGCTTGCGGGGCGGGACGCCATCGCCCTTTTTCAGCTTTCCCCCAAACTGTTAACGTCGGCGCGGGGCCGGAAGCCTCGCACTATTGCCATTTTGCGGTTGCGGTTTTTCTTGCAGCTTCATTGTCAAACTAACCCGCTTTAACTTCTCATTCACCTCCAAAACCCGCACTTTCACAACTTGTCCGACTTTAACAATCTGTTTGGGGTCATCTACGAAGCGATCGGCTAATTGAGAAACGTGAACCAAACCATCTTGGTGCACTCCCACATCAACAAAGGCTCCAAAGTTAGCTACATTAGTGATTATGCCTTCTAATTCCATCCCAACTTGCAAATCGGAGATTTCTTTGATTCCTGCTTGGAAAGTGGCATATTTAAACTCGGCGCGCGGGTCTCTTCCCGGTTTTTCTAGTTCGGAAATAATGTCTCGGAGTGTTGGTTCACCCACTTTTTCAGTGACATATTTCTTGATGTTTACAGTCTTGATTTTTTCCGATATTTGTGTTATTCCTGTCAGCGGCAAGTCTAAATCCTTGGCGATCGTCTGCACGACAGGATAACTTTCGGGATGAACTGCTGTATTGTCTAGGGGGTTTTCGCCACCGCGAATGCGGAGAAACCCGGCTGCTTGTTCAAAAGCTTTTGGGCCGAGTTTGGGAACTTTCAGGAGTTGGCGGCGATTTTTAAAAGCGCCGTTTTCGTTGCGGTAATTAACGATATTTTTGGCAACAGTTGCCGTCATTCCTGACACAAATGTCAGCAGTTCTTTGGAGGCTGTGTTTAAGTCAACTCCGACATAATTAACGCAGCTTTCGACTGTTTCGTCGAGTTTCTTTTTGAGCAGTTTTTGGTCAACATCGTGCTGGTATTGACCGACTCCTATTGATTTCGGGTCGATTTTCACGAGCTCGGCGAGCGGGTCTTGCAAGCGCCGTCCGATGCTGACTGCGCCGCGGACGGTGATGTCGAGGTCTGGAAATTCGGTGATCGCCACTTCGCTTGCTGAATAAATCGATGCACCGGATTCATTCACCATGACTTTAATCGGTTTTCTTTCCATTTCTGCCAAAACTTCCGAAACAAATTCGTCTGTTTCCCGGGAAGCTGTACCGTTGCCGATCGCGATTAATTCAATTTTATACTTTTCAATTAAATGCTTGACAATTTTACCAGCTTGTTGTCGCTGAGCGGCTGCTTGGTGGGGGAAAATGGCTTGATATTCTAAAAATTGCCCGGTTTCATCGAGGGCGGAAACTTTGCACCCCGTGCGAAATCCCGGATCGATCGCTAGTGTCGGTTTCATCCCCGCCGGCGCCGACAGCAGCAACTCGCGGAGGTTGGTTTCAAAAGTGGCGATGGACTCGATATCAGCGACGGCTTTGTTGTGCGATCGCACTTCTGTAATTAACGAAGTCTTCATCAGTCGGTTGAAGGCATCCTTCAAAGTCGATCGATAAAACTCTTTAACTTCCGGTATCCTAGTTCTAATTTCCTGAGCTTCCAAATAAGCCATCACTGCGGATTCATCAAAAGCCAGTTCCAAATCTAACACTCCTTCCGTTTCCCCGCGAAACAGCGCTAACATATTGTGCGACTGAACGCTTCTCGCTGCAACTTGATAATTGCGGTACATTTCAAATTTAGTGCTTCCTTCCGGGAAATCCTCTTTAATTTTAGAGACAAAGACTCCGGTTTTCATTAAAAACTCTCGCAAATAAGCCCGCAACTCTGCTTTTTCCGAAACCGCTTCCGCCAAAATATCCGCAGCACCTTTGAGAGCTTCTTCTGCTGTTTTAACTCCCTTTTCTTCCGAAATGTATTTAGCTGCTTCCGCCTCAAAGTCTGCTGGTTTAGCCGTCGGTAAGTTCAGAGACTTGATAAATTCTGCCAGCGGTTCCAAACCTTTTTCCCTAGCAATTGTCGCGCGCGTCCGCCGCTTGGGTTTGTAAGGCAGATAAAGGTCTTCGAGTTCGTTTTTTTGCAAACACGATTCGATTTTCGCTTGCAATTCTTCAGTGAGTTTCCCCTGAGAGCTAATCGTCTCTAAAATCGATTTTTTGCGCTCTTCAATTTCCGTCAGATAGGTGAAGCGATCGGAGATGTCTCGCAACTGAATCTCATTCAGCAAATCCGTGCGTTCTTTGCGGTAGCGGGCAATAAACGGAATAGTTGCTCCCTCTGCGAAAAGTTCCAGAGCATTATTGACTTGAGACAGATTAATGGAAAGTTCTTGAGCAATCAGTTGAGGAATGTCGATCATAGTGCAGAAGTTCGGGTCAGTCGATTTTAGATTTTAGATTGACTTCACGGAAGAGAGGAAGAAAAGTTTGAAATAAACGTTTTACAGGGTGTTTGCGCTCGTCCTGCAAGTATAAAAATGATGTTAGCATAAATGCAGTCATTGCTCAATATTATATGTTTCCTTTTAAATATCCTGTGCCGCAAACAGATCCGCCGCGATCGCCCAGAGAAACGCTGCCGACGATGTACGATTTACCCAGCGAAGACCCGGAGCAACCTGGTTTGCCTGACGAATTTCACGATTTGCAGCCGCAGTTGTTGAGCCTGACCTTTCGACCTCGGAATTATCCGGCTTCTGAGATATTTAGCGGCACCGACATGAACCTTTATTATGACGTGCATCACACTCTGTGGCACAAGCCGCCGGATTGGTTTGGAGTTGTGGGAGTTCCCCGACTTTACGATCGATCCGAACTGCGGATGAGTTATGTTACTTGGCAGGAAGGCGTGAATCCTTTTGTAATTGTAGAACTGCTCTCGCCAGGAACGGAAAAAGAAGATTTAGGCGACAATACCGATGAAGAAAATTTGCCACCTCAGTCGGGAAACACTGCGGGTAACGGGCAAGTTTTGGAGGACGAGACGAAGGAGGAACCGCCGAGAAAATGGGAGGTTTACGAGCAAATTTTGCGGGTTCCTATTTATGCAGTTTTCAGCCGCTATACTAACAAATTGCGAGTGTTTGAATTGAAGGGCGGACACTATCAAGAATTAGAATTGCCCGAGTCGCGAGTGTGGATTGCTGACCTAAATTTGGGCTTGGGTTTGTGGCAAGGAGAGTTTCAGGGAATCGATCGACTGTGGTTGCGCTGGTATGATGTTGATGGTAATTGGATTCTCACTGAAGCGGAACAGCAACGGCAGCGGGCTGAGTCAGCGGAAGCTCAATTACAGTCTTTAATTCGGCGGCTGCGGGAATCTGGCATCGATCCTGATAAATTGTTAAACGGTTAAAGAGGACTAAAGTCCTGACTAAAAACTGGTTCGCCGTCAGGACGTTAGTTTTTTTTTACTTCAACATAAGACTGAAGGCCTCACTATAGGCAGGCTTTAACATTTGATCAAAACTTGATTGGTTGCGGCTTATTTCTTTGTTGCTGGTACTCTGGTCAGTCAAGTCATCCGCGTAGGGAGATTGATGCAAATAAGCTTTACCGACAGAACCGAAAAGTTGCAGTTTGTCAGAAATGACCGATTGCATAGCAGCGATAGCTTTTTCCATTATTTCCAACAAATCCGGATGTGGCTCAGAAATGTTACTTTTTAACACGTCCATATAAGCTTCGCGAACTTCCGTATTCACATTAAATTTAGATACTCCGAATTTAATACATTGATGAATCATTGAGTTCGGCAAACCGCTCGCCCCGTGCATCACTAACGGCACTGAAACAGCAGCCCGGATTTTTGCCAGACGCGAAAAATCGAGTTTGGGTTGGCTTAAATATTTGCCGTGAACGTTACCAATTGTTACGGCTAAAAAATCCACCTTAGTTTCTTTGATAAAGTCTACTGCTGCTACTGGATCTGTCATCCTTGTGGCTTTCTCATCGATTGTCAAACCTTCTTCCCTGCCACTAATTCTGCCGATTTCTGCTTCAACTGCCGCACCGTTAGCGTGGGATAATTTAGTCATTTCCCGGGTAAATATTAAGTTTTGTTCGTAGGGCAAAGGAGAACCGTCTGCCATAATTGATTTAATGCCGGCGGCTAGACCGACGTGAATATCTTTTTCTGAGGTGCCGTGATCTAAGTGTACTGCGATCGGTACTAAAGATGTGCGGGCAGCTTTGATGCACAGCGCGACTAAAGGCGACTTTCCGTATAGGAGGGCGCTGGGGTGAATTTGCAGTATCGCAGGACTGTCCAGCGCTTCGGCCGCATTGATGACGGCTTTTACTCCTTCGAGGTTGTAGACGTTAAAAGCGCCGATCGCATAAGCCTTTCTCCGGGCCGTGTTCAGCAATTCGCGAGTTGAGACAAGCATAATAGTACCTGCTTTAAAAACTTTTCTGAATGTTGATCATTCTATCAAAGTTCAAGGGCAGGCTCAGCGTAATTTCTGTTTATTTTAATTGCGAATCCTTCCGCTACTATTTATTCTGACTATCGATCATTTTATCAAAGTTCAAGGGCAAGCTCAGCGTAACTTTTGTTTATTTTAATTGCGAATTCTTCCGCTACTATTTATGTTGTGAAGTGCATTTATTCTTGGGTAGGGTGCGCTAGGCGCACCAAACAAATAGTAGGGTGCGCTAGGTGCACCCCACTAAGTGATTTACTATTTTTGGGCGTTACCTGCGTGCAAACCGCACTCTTTTACGGTCGCTTCTTCCCACCACCAGCGACCTTCGCGTTCGTGTTGGTTCGGCAATACCGGTTTTGTACAAGGTTCGCAACCAATACTTACAAAACCGCGTTCGTGCAACTTGTTGTAAGGCACATCCAAAGCGCGAATGTATTCCCAAACCTCTGCCGAAGACCAGTTTGCTAAGGGGTTGAATTTAATTAATTCATGGTCAGGAGTTGAGAATGCAGTGTCAACTTCAATAACCGGAATACCGTTGCGGGTACTGGGACTTTGGTCTTTCCGCTGACCGGTAATCCAAGCATCAAGAGTATTCAATTTGCGGCGCAGCGGCTTGACTTTCCGGACGCCACAGCATTCTTTGTGACCGTCTTGATAAAAACTAAACAATCCCTTTTCTTCTACTAGGGCTTGTACTTCGGCTGCATCGGGAAACATTACTTCTAATTTAATGCCGTAATGTTTTCTGACTTGATCCAAAAACTGATAAGTTTCCGAGTGCAATCGTCCGGTGTCTAGGGTGAAAACGCGGAAGTTTTTGGTAATTTTTGAGGCAATATCGATCAGAACTACATCTTCAGCCCCGCTGAAAGAAATGGAGATATTGTCAAAATTTTCTAGGGCAAATTTGAGAATGTCTCGCGGTGTTTTTTGACTGTATTCTGATTCTAGGGCGGCAATGTTGAGATTTCTTTGGATGGCAACCATATTTTCGGGTTTTCGGTGTTCTTTTCCTCTAGCCCTTTATTATAGCCGATCGCCGTCTCTCCCTCGCCGACTAATTTGACAATCAAGCAATGTCGTCCGGGGCTCCCGGATTCATCCGTGAAGCGAGGAAAAAGCTCCGACTGCTCATCACCGGCCCCCAGATTTATCAGCGCGAGCACTTTCTTCAAATCTAAAATCTAAAATCTAAAATCTAAAATCGATTGACCGCATCTTTCCGCAGTCTTTTCGGCGGGGTTCACAATCAAGCTCAAGGATTGATATCGCCTGCTGGCAGTAGTTTTGGTGAACTCAACACTCCTCTACTGGGTCAAATGGGACTATCGCGCGGTCAATTTATTTTGCCTCCAAATTATAAAGCACAGACAATAAAATTCTTTAAATGTCATTGTTACCCTCCTAAAATTAAGCTTGTATTATTAATTACAAAATAGCGCTAGCTCAGAAATATAGCGCTGTATATTAAGTGAACAAAGTTTCTCTCACTGCCATAACTTCCCCCGTCATAGCTACTTTTGAGTGACCGTTATTGGCACTAATTAAATCAATTAGCTAGCATTATTTATGCAATAAAATTAACTAGATAGTTGGGAACAAATTTCAAAAATATACGTAGAAAATATCGCTTTAGTACCCCAAGCGCTCCTTCTACTAAGAGTTGTTGGTTTCAACACAGCCAATCACCAAAAATCAATTACTAATTGCCGATTAATTTATTCAGAGCTATTCCGTTAGCAAAGTAAATTTTTATCGCTTTTTATCGCTTACAGCTAACCTTCAGCCATACGATCGGCTATATTGTATTTAGAAGTACATTAATTTGTCCGCAAAGCGGTATAGTCCCATCGCCGCCGGTCGCGCCAGCTTCTGAATAAACGTAGTCCGCTGTCAGTAACAGCAAGGAAGTGTGGAATTATGTCAAAAATTTTAGTAGTGGACGACGTAAAGAGCGAACTAGAAATCATCTGTCGCATTCTTCAAGATGCCGGATTGGATGTGATGCGGGCAGGTGACGGCGAAGAAGCGATCGCCATGATCCGCAAAACTCCTCCGGCTTTGGTCGTTTTAGATGTAGTGATGCCACGAATGAATGGGTTTGAAGTGATCAGAGAATTGCGGGGCGATCGCACAACTGCCAAATTGCCCGTAGTATTTTGTACTCATAAAAACACAGAGATCGATAAAGCTTGGGGAACTGATTTAGGGGCCGATGCTTACGTCAGCAAACCCTTTGAACCTCAGCAACTCGTCCACATAGTGCAGCGTCTGCTTTCGGCGTAAACAAAATATAAATTCATCGACCGCTTCCCAAAAAACATTATACAGATAAACCCCGTTTTTTTAATAGACAGGGTTTTTGAACCACATAAAAGTTTATGTTTAATGATAAAAACCTGCTTATTTTACGCCACCGTGATTTATTTAACGGGTACATTTGAGCCACCCAAACTGATGGTGAAAAATTTGATGGGCGATCGGCTTTAGGGTCGCAAAACTCTAATTGGTAAGCTACACTATAAACTAAAAATAAGCCATGAAAATAACGGCTCCCCCCGCTGGGGGGAATCAGACAAGTGCAACAAAGCAATTTCTCTTGTTCGGTCAAGGAGGCAGTCTGTTCGGCATAGAATTAGATGCAGTGCGGGAAGTCCTTTCACTCAAGGAACAACCGATTTCCCTGGTTCCCAATACCCAGCCATTTTTGCTGGGATTAACCAACTTGCGGGGCGAAATCTTAGCAGCAGCAGACTTTGGACTGTTTATCGGTATTGAGTCTGTTGACACCTACCACCCAAACAGCCGCATCTTAGTGGTAGAAGCGCCTGATCCACGAGACGTGAGATTGTTATCGAAAATGCGCCTGGGATTAGCTGTCTCCCGCGTCGAAGGAGTTTTACCTCTCAATCCCGATCGCATTGTCTCAGCACTAGATGTCAGTCCCGACCTAGCTCCATTCTTAAAAGGTCTGTACAATTCCGAAGGACGCTTGCTAATGATTGTCGATGTAGAAGCGATCGCCCATTCCGAACGCTGGTAAAAATCCGCCATACACATAAGTCTGCAACGGCTTTGCATCTATAAATTTAACTAACGATCGCCCGCATCCGATTTGCCAATCCTTAATCTTATGATCAAACTTCTCTATACTTGGCTCGCAACAACTTTCACCCTGACATTGCCTGACTTGTCCCCATCGCTGGTAGCTGGGGCGGCTAATATCATTATTTCTGGATGTTACTTTGCCATCGCTTGGCTAATCAGCTTAGGTTTGTGGCGAAACCGTCAATTCGGGTTCGACATCTTCGCCACAGTCACAGCAGGCATATTTTGGACTTGCGCTTTCGGCCACAGCGGCCACGCCGCCGAATACCTAGGACTGCCGCACTCTCCGGTAGTGCAAACTGTGTTCGATTGGATCACTGTCATTGCGGCGATCGCTTTTTTGAGTTTGTCCAACCGCTACGGCTTCTTAGTAGGTTCCACCCGTATCCTTAACGCTAAAAAAGAAACAGAACAAGCGCTGAGCGAAACTACCCAGCGATTTCACGCCATCTTCGACCAAGCTTTTCAAGCGATCGCATTATTGGATGCAGACGGTACTCTGATCGAAGCCAATCAGACAGCGCTAAAATTGGGCAATTTCCCAGCATCAGAAGTGCTGGGAATGAAATTTTGGCTGACACCAGGCTGGGCATCATCCCCAACAAACCAGCAGCGCCTAAAAACGAACATTCAACAAGTTTCGGTCGGTAATTTTGTCCGGGAAGAATACGAAATCACCGGAGCTAACAACCAGGTAACAGTAATTGACTTGTCGTTTAAGCCGCTGTTAAATGCAACAGGAGAAGTATTTCAAATACTCGCAGAAGGCCGGGAGATTACCAAGCGCAAACAGGCCGAAGCCGCCTTGCAGCAGCTAAGCGCAGAACTAGAGCAGCGAGTGAATGAAAGAACCGAGCAGATACTGCAAACTAACGCACAATTGGAACAGGAAATTCTCGACCGCACCGCAGCCCAAGAGCAATTAAAAGCCTCAGAACAATTCTTAAACAACATCCTCAACAGCATCCCAGACCCGCTTTACGTCAAAGACCAACAGCACCGCTGGATAACATTAAATGATGCCTTTTGTCAATACATAGGTCACAGTAGAGAAGAACTAATTGGCCAATGCTACGACCAGTTTTTGCCCAAAGAGGAAGCAGAGAAATATCGAGAAAAAGACGAATTAGTTTTCTTAACAAATACCAGCAGCGAAGTCCAAAAAACCATCCAAGATCCAGCAGGAAATACCCGCTTTCTCTCCGCCAAAAAATCTATTTTTGTAGATACCGACGGCAGGAAATTTCTCGTTTCCGCGATGAGAGATATCACCAAGCGCGTGCAAATGGAAGAACAACTGCGGCACACACTCGCAGAAGCACAAAGCTCCCAAAGCTTGCTGCGGACAGTCATTGACGCTACGCCAGACTGCATCTTTGTCAAAGATAGAAACTCGCGCTATACCCTAGTCAATGCAGGTTTCGCCGCCGCCTTCGGTAAAACTCAAGCAGAAATTATCGGCAAAGACGACGCAGAAATCGGCATATCGGTCGATCGCATCTTCCCCAACTTCCACGCCCAAACTGATTCCGAGAACCAAATCCAAAACTTTCGGGCCGGCAAGCACCTCGCCCCCGCTTCCAACGACTTAGGCACCTTAGCCGACGGTAAAGTACACAGCTTCGACACCCTGAAATTGCCCCTCAAAGATGCAGAAGGCAATATTTTAGGAATGCTCGGCTTGGCGCGCGACATCACAGATCGCCGGAAATCTGAACAAGAACTCTTGCGGTTCAAAGCAATTTTAGAAACCACAACAGACTGGGTAGGCATAGCCGACACCCAACAGCGCACCATTTATCTCAACCGCGCCGCCAGAGAAATGTTGGGAGTTGGCTCTGACGCAGATTTAACCCGAATCAACATTTCTGACCTGACATCCCCCAAAAGTATCGACACTATTGTGAACGTCGGCATCCCCGCAGCTTCCCGGGACGGGGCGTGGAGTGGCGAGACTGTTTGGCAGAGTTTAGACGGCGAAGAAATACCAGTTTCTCAAGTAATTGTTGCCCACAAATCCGAGAATTCAGAAGTTGAATTTCTCTCAACGATCGCCCGCAACATTACAGAACGCAAGCGCGCAGAAGAAGCATTGCAGCAGAACTTGCAAATGCTCGACCTTGCCAGCGACGCCTTGATCGTTCGCGATATAGACGGCACGATTAATTATTGGAGTCAGGGAGCCGAACGGATGTACGGCTGGACAAAAAAAGCAGCCTTGGGAAAAGTCACCCATACTCTATTGCACACCATTTTTCCCCAGCCTCTAACAGCAATTTCGGCACAGTTAGAAGATCAAGATTATTGGGAAGGAGAAGTAATTCACACCACAAATCATGATACCAAAATTACCGTATTTAGTCGCTGGAATTTGCAGCGGGACGAAAAGGGTAAACCCAAAGCCATTTTAGAAACTAACAACGACATTACGGGTCGAAAGCAAGCCGAAATTGAAAAACAAAGATTGATTTCCATCGTAGAAAGCAGCTCGGATTTTATCGGCACGGCAACCCTGGATGGAGAGGCAACATACCTGAATCCCGCTGGAATGGAATTAGTAGGATTGCCAAATATTGAAGAAGTCAAAAATAAAAGTGTTTATGAGTTCTTCTGTGCAGAAGATGTTAAGTTTTTCCAAGAAGAAATCCTGCCGCCTACTGTGCGAGACGGTTTTTGGCAGGGTGAATTCCGCTTGAGGAACTTTCAAACTGGCGAAAACATTCCGGTTGACTTCACCATATTTACCGTCAAAAACCCAGAAACCGGCGAGCCTATCGGGTTGGCAACAGTTACTCGCGACATCAGCGATCGCAAACGCGCACAAGAGATGCTGCGCGATCGCGAAAGACTATTCCGAGCCATTTTCGACCAATCGTTCCAATTCATAGGTCTGCTCAAACCGGACGGCACCGTTTTGGAAGCCAACCAAACAGCCCTGGCCGCCGCAGGCCTGCAAAGCGAAGAAATAATAGGCACTCCGTTTTCCGAAACCCTGTGGTGGCAGATTTCCCCAGAAACCAAGCAACAGATACAAGAAGCCATCGCCGCAGCCGCAGCCGGCGAGGTAGTCCGTTACGAAGTGGATGTGCTAGTTGCCAACGGTGCAGTGGCGACCGTTGACTTCTCGATCAAACCCATCACAGACGAGAGTGGTAAAGTCTTGATGCTAATTCCAGAAGGCCGCGACATCAGCGATCGCAAAGCCCTAGAACGAGAATTAGTTTTGCGTCAAACCCGCTTTGACGCCTTTTTCAAAGCAGCCCCGGCCTCAATGTTTATTTTTGATGAGCAGTTGCGCTTCGTGCAAGTTAACGAGAAATTAGCGGAAACCACCGGCCCCTCAATTGCCGAACACCTCGGCAAGACGGTGAGGGAAGTGGTACCCGAAATGCTCGAAACCCTAGAGCCGATGTTGCAGCAAGTTCTTGTCACCAACCAACCGTTTTTAAACATAGAGGTTTCGGGTACAACTCTCAACCAACCGGGCGTTATCCGAGATTGGCTAGCCTCATACTTTCCTTTGCCCGGAGCTGACGGCAAACCCATCGGTGTCGGAGGTGTGGTGTTCGAAATTACCGATCGCAAAAAAGCAGAAGAAGAGCGCGATCGATTTTTTACCCTTTCCCTAGACTTGATTTGTATTATAGATTTTGAAGGCAAATTCAAGCGCATCAATCCGTCTTGGGAAAAGACACTCGGCTACGCAGCGCTTGAACTCGAAGACAGCTATTATATCGATTTAGTCCATCCAGACGATCACGAATCTACCCTAGAACAAGCGGAAAAAGTAGCCAGTGGCTCCGAATTAAAGTCTTATGAAAATCGCTACCGTTGCAAAGACGGTTCCTACAAGTGGCTGTCGTGGAAAGTGCGACCTGAAACCGAACAAAAGCTCATGTATGCAGTCGCTCGCGACGTTACCGAAAGCAAACAGGCGATGGTGCAATTAGAAACAACAACAGCCCAATTAGCGAGTTCCGAAGAGCAATTTCGCCAGCAAAGCAATCTCTTGCAACTGCTAATAAACAGCATTAGCGACGGCATAATTGCTGCCGACGAAAATAACAATTTTATTTTGTTCAACCCCGCCGCAGAAGATATGTTTGGCATGGGTGCGACAGATTCTATTCTCAACGAATGGTCGGCAAAATACGGTTTATTCTTGCCCGATACCGTAACTCCCTATCCCCCAGGCGAAATACCTTTAGCGCGCACGGTTCGAGGAGAAGTAGTTGACGACGTAGACATTTTCACCCGCCACGCAGGCAAGCCAGAGGGTGTGTGGGTGAAAGTTAACGGCCGGCCGATCAAAGACGAAACTGGGGCGCTTAAAGGCGGCGTAGTCGTTTGCCGAAATATCACTGAACAAAGAGCATCCCAGCAGCGAATGCAGGAGTTAGCCGAGGCACAGGAACGCTTGCTGCAAGAACTCAAAACGCGGCAAAATGCCCTAGATGAATCGGCGATCGTCAGCGAAACCGATATCCAAGGCATGATTACCTACGTCAACGACGGATTCATTGAAATCTCCGGTTACAGCATGGGAGAACTCCTGCACCGCAACCACCGCCTCGTCAATTCCGGCTACCATCCCAAATCATTTTTTGAAGAAATGTGGGTGACACTTTCTCGCGGTTTGGTGTGGAAAGGGGAAATCAAAAACCGACGCAAAGATGGCTCGTTTTACTGGGTAGATTCGACGATCTCCCCCATTTTTGATACCAGTGGCAAAATAGTCAAATATATCGCCATTCGCTTTGACATCACCGAGCGCAAAGAAGCAGAAGAACGACTAGGAAAATTGGCAGCAGAACGTAAAGCTGAAGCTGATTCTCTGACGCAGCAAGTCCTTAAATTGTTGGGAGAAATTAAAGGCGCGGCTCAAGGCGACTTGACAGTCAGGGCGGAAGTGACTAACGACGTTTTAGGTGCTGTGGCCGACTCTTTCAACTTCTTAATCGGTTCTCTGCGGAAAGTGGTAACGGGAATTCAAACTTTAGCCGAACAGGTAACATCTGCCACCGACGAGTCAATTAACAATACCAGTCAACTCACCCAACAGGCGGAAATTCAAGCAGCAAAAATATCTGCCATCATGCGCGAAATCGAGCGGATTGTGAATTCGATCCGCGACGTGCGAGATGTTTCGGTGCGCGCCGAAACAGTGGCTCAGCAGTCTTCTCAAACGGCTGAAGTCGGCGGTATGGCGGTCGATCGAGCTGTCGAAGGCATTAACGGGCTCCGGTTGACGATCGCCTCTACCTCGAAAATGATGAAGCGTTTGGGCGAATCTTCGCAGCAAATTGGCAAAATTGTGACTTCGATTTCTCAACTTGCTTCGCAAACTAATTTATTAGCTCTGAATGCTACTATTGAGGCGGCGCGAGCCGGCGAACAAGGTTTAGGCTTTGCAGTTGTTGCCGAAGAAGTGCGGAAATTAGCAGAAAGATCCGCCGGCGCTACTGAGGAAATCTCCGAAATTGTCGGTACAATTCAAGAAGAAATCAGTCGCGTGATGAAGGCAATGGAATCGGGGACGCTGGAGGTAGTGGAAGGCACTAAGCTGGCAAGCGAAGCTAAAACTCACCTCAATGCCATCATCGAAGTTAGTCGAGAAATGAATGCTTTGGTGCAGAATATTACTATCGCATCTGCCAAGCAAACCGTTTCGGCTGAGGGAATTGCTAACAGTATGCAGCAAGTCAACGAGATTGCTAATACGACTGCACAAAAAGGTGCTGATGTCAAAGCATCTTTGGACGAGCTGTCTGGTTCTCTGGGCCAATTGCAAAAGTCGGTGGCGAATTTCCGCAGTTAGTTCAGTTGACTGTTAACAGTTGACAATTGACAGTTGACAGTTATACAAATCACTAATAACTATCGTTGTTGCCGGGGCGAGTTGACGAATATCCTGAATGCGAATTTATAGATAATCGTGAACCCACCCTGACAACAATTACAGTTAAATAACGGGGTACATATATAAAAAAACTGCCCACAGACAACTGTTAACTGCCAACAGTCAACAGTCAACAGACAACAGACAACAAACTAATATGAATGATGACGATTTAAACGAATTAATAGATGCTTTTACCGCAGAATGCGAAGAGTTTCTCCAGTCAATGGAGACGAATCTGCTGGCGATGGAAGCTGCGGGTTTGAAAGAGCGACAAGCGGCAGTTAAAGAAATGTTTCGCGCCGCTCACTCCATTAAAGGTGCGGGCTCGATGTTGGGCTTTCAAAACGTATCGGCGGCGGCTCACACGCTGGAGGACTGTTTTGTCATTTTGCGCGATCGCACAGACTTGTCAGCCCTGGAACCGACTACTGTGAGTGTTTTGCTGCAAGGGGTGGATGCTCTCAAAAAGATTACGATCGAATCAGTTCAACACTCCGATGTCACAACTCCGGATCAAACAGAAAACTTGGAGGCGATCGCCCAAATTTTCGATCAGTTCCAGGCCAAGTACGGCAACTCAGAACCGTCGCCAGTCCCCACAGTCAGCCAATCGACCGCCCCGGAAACCCTGAAACAGATTTTTGAACACCAAGTGCCGGCACTCTTCAATCGCCTAGAAACCGAGCTTTCCCAAGCTTCAGAGGCAGATTTGGCAACAAGCGTCACCGCCCTCAAGCAGGTTTACTACCAACTCTCCGGTTTGGCTGGAATGCTGCAATTGCCGGATTTTGCGAAAGTCGCTGCAGCCCTCAGCGCTTTGATCGACTCTCCTGACTTGACTCTACAACGGTTGCAATCCGAGGGTTGGGCGATCGCCCAAAACTTGCAAACCGCACGCCAACAAATATTGGAAGGAAGGGCGATCGACATCCCCGAAATCTCCCCCTCCCCGACTCCCCCCGACTCCCCGACTCCCCCGGAAATCTCCCCCTCCCCGACTCCCCCCGACTCCCCCCGACTCCCCGACTTCCCGACTCCCCCGGAAATCTCCCCATCCCCATCCCCAACTGTCCCCCCCTCTCCGACTCTCCCAGTCGCCAACCCGCAAAGGCCGACAATCCGGGTAGACTTAGAACGCTTAACTGAATTGGTGAATCTAGTCGGGGAATTAGTCATCAACCGTACAAATTTAGAACTTCAAGAATCCGAACTGCGCGGCGAAGTCAAGCGCATCCGCCGCAATATCGTAGATTTAAACCAATTCGGCGGTCAGTTGCGAGAAGAATACGACAGACTGAGCTTTGCAGAATGGAGAGGGGGAAACGGGAACTCTGGATTGGGAAAACTTGCAACAGAACCAGAATTCCCCATGATTGCTAACGGCAAATCCTCTCCGGTTCATGCTCACTTCGATATCTTAGAGATGGATCGTTATACAGAGTTCCACTCGACAGCCGCCGAAGTCATCGAAACTGCCCAAGCAATTTCTCACTCCGCCACCAAATTAGACACTTTAGCCATGAAATTCGAGCGCAGTACCGACCAACTGCGCCGCATTACCGAACAACTACGCAGCCGCGTTATGCAGTTGCGAGTCGTGAGTTTCAGTCGCGCCGTCGATCACTTGCCCAGAGCTCTGCGGGAGATGTGCCTCACATACGATAAAGATGTCAACCTGCTGCTAGTGGGAAGAGATACCAAAATTGACGAAAGTTTGCTGGATGCTTTGCGCGACCCTTTAATACACTTAGTGAGGAACGCTTTCGACCACGGCATCGAAATGCCCGAAGTTCGGAAAGCCAGCGGCAAGCCGGCCAGCGGTCAAATAGAAATAGAAGCCCGCCACCAAGGCGGCCAAACTATTATTACTGTCGCCGATGATGGCAAAGGCATTGACCCGGAAATGATCCGCCGTAAAGTTGTCACAAAGGGTTTGGCTACGGAGGAACAAGCTCAAGAATTTTCCATTGCCGAACTCTACGATTTTCTGTTTTGGCCGGGTTTCAGCACTACAGAAGGGGTCAGCGACCTTTCGGGGCGGGGAGTCGGGCTCGACGTGGTGCGAACAAATTTGCGGACTGTGCGGGGGACTGTGAAGGTAGACTCTCGCCTGGGAAAAGGTACGAGTTTTATTATCAAACTGCCGCTGCTGCTGTCGATTACTGATGCTTTGATGGTGAAGACCGATCACAATAAAATAGCAGTGCCGCTGGATGCAGTCGAAGAAATTCTGCACATTAAAGCCTCGGAAGTTCACATTGCGGGCAATCAGCCGATGCTGTGGTGGCGGGAGGAATTTATTCGTTTGGTGAGGATGCAAGATTTGCTCGAATACAGCGTCGTCGCGCCGGATGCCCCCTCTCCTGACCCTTTAAGCCTAGACGAAATTCCCGTCTTGGTTTTGGCTTCTACCGAAGGAATGCTGGCGGTGGCCGTGGAACGGCTGATCGGTCAGCAGGAAATTGTGGTTAAACCTTTGCCACCGCCTCTATCCAAGCCTCGCGGCGTTTTGGGGACTACGATTTTGGGGGACGGGCGCGTGGTGAACATTCTGGATGTGGATGATTTGGTGGGTCAACCTGTGGTAAATAGTTCGATCGCCGCTGTGTCAGGTAAAGTGAAGGAGATGCCGGCGAGTTCGAGTCAGTCACCACAGATTTTGGTAGTGGATGATTCCTATACAATTCGCCAGTTGCTGTCTATGACGCTGACTCGTGCTCGCTATCGGGTGGTACAGGCTAAAGACGGTGTGGATGCCTTGGAAAAGTTGCAAAATGGTCTTGATTGCAGTTTGGCGATCGTGGATATTGAAATGCCCCGGATGGATGGATTTGAATTGTTGCGATCGATCAGATCGACTGAGCGGTTTGCTAAGATTCCTGTAGCCATGCTGACATCCCGTAGCGGGGCAAAACATCGGCAAATGGCAATGGAATTAGGCGCAAATCAATATTTCACGAAACCTTACAGCGAAGCCCAACTTTTACAAGCTATCCCCAAATTAATCCACCAATCAATAATTTAATCCACAATCTCGAATTCCCATCAAATAATCCCTAATCTCAAACAAAACTTAGGCAAAAAATAATTCCACCCGCGAATTATAGTGCGAAGCTACGCAGCCGAATCACCTACTAAAATCCAAAAATATTAAATCTGAAATCCAATAATCTTCAATCTAAAATCTAAAATTTTATAATCTTCAATCTAAAATCTAAAATCTAAAATCTAAAATCTAAAATCGAATGACTCACGCCAATTACAATCGCCGCTTTCGGAGCAAGAAACAAGCCACTGTTAGAATTGCCCCTAAAAAATTTGTTTCCTTTGAACTTGGAAATATTTACTATGCTGTTCCTATTGAACGAGTGGAGCGCATTGTTAAAAACTTTAATGCCTACGGCACTTTACCTAACGGTAATAGTTTACTGCGGCATCAAGAAGAACTGATCACCATAATTAATTTATCCAAAATATTTCCCAGCAGTCCGAGCATGGCTGACTGCAAATACCTGATTATTTGTACCTTAAATAAAAGCGATCGGTTGGGGATTCCCCTTCCTGATATGCCAAAAATTTTGGAAATTACCGAAGAAAGCTTCTGCGAAATTCCCGAATTGTACCGTCAACAGCAACTGCCTCCGGTAATAGAAAAGTTAATTCGCGCACCTGATGGTTCCGAAGTTTTTTATCTGAATTTTGATCTGTTTAGCGAAATGTAGGGGGTTCACTTTTCGAGGTATCATACCATATAAATGGTATTTTTGCAAACAAAAAGTTATAGATTTATGAAAAAACTCACAATCATATCGATCGCCCTAGTAATTTTTGCAGCAACTCTCGAACTGCCGAAGGTGGGGCTGCAACTAAGTGCGATCGGGCAAATAGAAACACCCCAACCAATCTCAACACCCCAACCAATCCCAACACCCCAATCAATCCCAACACCCCAACCAATCCCAACACCCCAACCACAAACACCCCAACAAATCCAAACACCCCAACAAATCCAAACACCCCCAATACAAACACCCCAACAAAAACCAGCCGACCCCAAAAACCTCGGCTATGTCTCCCCAGAATTTGCCGAAAATTTCTCCCAGCAACAAATCGACCAAATCAACGCCAACGTCGAAATGCTGCTGCTAACCCAAAGCTGCTCGCGCTGCGACCTCCGAGCCGTAAAATTAGTTAACATTAACTTAAAAAATCCCATCCTTACAGGAGCAGATTTATCAGATGCCAACCTCAGCGGTAGTCGCTTCGAGATATCAGATTTTGTCAACACCAATTTAGCTCGCACAAACTTAAGCGGAGCCGAATTAGTAGGAGCGAGAATCAGCAACGCTAACCTCAGAAAAGCTAACTTGACAAAGACAAATTTAGACGGTGCAGACCTGCGATTTTCCGACTTGAGAGATGCGAATCTTTCCGATGCCAACCTCCGCAATGCTAATATAGATGGCGCTAGTATCGATCGAGCAAGTATGGCCGGCACCACAATGCCAGACGGCAGGAAAAATCAATAATATAGTCTCGTTTCCTGGGCGATTGAAATCGCTTCTTGTCAAACAAAGTGGGGATGGTGCCCGAACGGAATGCCTTTTTCCCAGGCTCTGCCTGGGAATCAATATCTAGAGGCTCTGCCTCGTTTCCTGGTTTCCTCGTTTCCAGCTTCCCTCTTCCCTCTTCCTTCTTCCCTCTTCCTCCTGAATCAAACAGCCAAAAACCTCTGAATCACCTCATCACTTAACTCGCTAGTGCTTCCAGAAGCCACAATTCCGCCTTTTTGCATAGCATAATACCAGTCAGCTTGTCGCACAAAATGCAAATGTTGCTCCACCAACAAAACAGAAATTCCCCTAGTCGCAACCACACGGCGCACCGCGGCTTCAATATCTAAAATAATGGATGGTTGAATCCCTTCGGTAGGTTCATCCAAAACCAGCAACTGTGGCTCACCCATCAAAGCCCTAGCAATAGCTAACTGCTGCTGCTGTCCCCCGCTCAAATCACCTCCCAGGCGATCGAGCATAGTTTTCAAAACAGGAAATAAATCAAAAATTTCATCAGGAACTTCAGGATTTTTGATTTTGGTTGGTTTCGCTTCCAAACCTAACAATAAATTTTCTTTTACCGTCAAACGTGGAATAATTTCACGACCTTGAGGCACATAACCAATGCCTAATCTAGCCCGCTGGTAAGTCAACTTAGAAGCAATCGATTCTCCGCCAAAAGCAATAGTGCCACTACGCGGTTGCAGCAACCCCATAATCGTTTTTAGCATAGTAGTTTTGCCCACACCATTGCGGCCAATTAAGCAAACCATTTGCCCCGCCATGACGCTTAAATCGACATCGCGCAAAATGTGACTTTCGCCGTAGTAAACATTCAAATTAGAAACTTGTAGCATATTCTTTGGATTGGTAATGAATAATTGGTAATTGGCAATCGGTAATCGGAAACAGTCAACTAACAAATGACTAATGACTAATGACTAATGACTAATGACTAATGACTAATGACTAATGACTAATGACTAATGACTAATGACTTCTTACTCTTCTGGTTTGCCCAAATATACCTCAATTACCCGATCGTCATTTTGCACCTCATCCATAGTTCCCTCACACAAAACCGCACCCTGATGCAACACCGTCACCTGCCGCGCAATTTGCCGCACAAACTCCATATCGTGTTCAATTACCAACACCGAATGACTTTCGGCGAGCGAAATTAGCAACTCTCCAGTTAACATCGTTTCCTCATCCGTCAAACCCGCCACAGGTTCATCTACCAACAACAAATCAGGAGATTGAGCCACCAACATTCCAATTTCCAACCATTGCTTTTCCCCGTGAGAAAGCAAACCCGCCGAAATATCAGCTTTAGCAACTAAACCAATTGTTTCTAACAAACCCGCAACCGTGCGTTTTTCAGCAGCCGAAGCAGGCTTGAACAAAGTCGAAAAAACATTTTTATGGCGGCTGCAAGACAATTCCAAATTTTCGCGTGGCGTTAAATTCAAGTAAACTCGCGGCGTCTGAAACTTGCGGCCAATTCCCAAGCGCGAAATCCTATCTTCCGACAACTTGCGTAAATTTTGTCCCTTAAATAATACCCTGCCCTCTGTCGGCTGCACCTTCCCGGTAATTGAATCGAGAAAAGTCGTTTTCCCCGCACCATTGGGCCCAATGATAACTCGCAGTTCGCCCGCATCCATGCTGAAATTTAAACCGTTGATAGCTTTAAAACCATCAAAACTCACAGTCAAGTTTTCTATTTCTAATACTTTTCCATTCATAATTAACTATTCACTCACTAATAAGAAACAACGCATACCTCTTGTAGGTTACGAAGGCAAATATCCTCCCTTATCAAGGAGATTTTTTCCCTTTGCTGACACCATCCTTACTACTTTTTGCTGGCAGTTTACTGTAAACTAAAACTGCTAGAACTGCTCGACATTGGAGGTGGAGCGGCTGCTAAAATGCGTTCAGCTAACTTCGAGAGTGGCAAACTTTGCACATATACTTTACCAGGCCCAGTCATCTTTGCCAAAAACAAGCCTTCACCTCCAAATAAAGCATTTTTAAACCCGCCAACAAACTGAATATCGTAATCTACACTCGCTGCAAAAGCTACTAAACACCCGGTGTCTACTCGCAACACTTCGCCAACTCCCAAATTTTTCTCAACTATTGTTCCTCCCGCATGAACAAAAGCTAGCCCGTCACCCTGCAATTTTTGCAGAATAAAACCTTCTCCGCCAAAGAAACCCGCACCGAGTCGCTTCGTGAAAGCTACCTCAATTTCAATGCCGTTGGCCGCACAGAGAAATGAGTCTTTTTGACACAAAAATTTACCACCAAGTTGGGCTAAATCTAGGGGAATTACTTTACCCGGATAGGGGGCGGCAAAAGCGACGCGGGCCTTGCGATTTCCGGCGTTGACAAAGGTGGTAATGAAAAAACCCGCTCCTGTGAGCATTCGTTTGAAACCTTGAAATAAGCCGCCGCCTGTGGATGTTTGCATTTGGATGTCGCCTTCCATGTATGTCATGGTTCCAGCTTCAGCCCTGACGCCTTCTTTGGGGTCAAGTTCAATCTCGATGAGTTGCAAATCGTCGCCGTAGATTTTGTAGTCAATAATATCTGCCATATGTTGCCCCTCAAGTTAAAGAACGAAGCTACTTGCTACGAATATTTAAGTAGGTACATATATATTACGTTTCCTCAGACAGATATAAACGCAGCGTTTGTCAAGTCTATTGCGATTGCTTTGTTTGTCTGTTGTAGGTGAAATTTATTTATGTCAGCCTACTTATAAATTACACGATATTTTGGCACTCAATGTTCAAGTTCTTCTTTTTCGAGCTGCACTTGGGGGTCTTGTTCCAGGCTGGGGTAAGTAGATACGTACTTCGGTTTTCTGAACAAGCTGCGGATTTGGTCGAAACTCTGATCTTGCAGCCATCCGACTATGCCGTCGGGCAGGACTGTTACTACTATTAAAAATAGCGCGCCTTGGAAAAATAGCCACACTTCGGGAAATTGTTCGCTTAAGAAACTTTTGCCAAAGTTGACTAGCAGTGTTCCCAATATTGCTCCAGATAATGTGGCGCGACCTCCCACTGCAACCCAGATTACCATTTCAATTGAAAAGGCAATATCCATTGCTTTTGGCGAAATGATTCCGGTTTGTACGGTAAATAATGCGCCTGCAATCCCGGCTAAACCGGCGGAAATTGCAAAGACTAAAACTTTGTAGCCTGTGGGATTGTAACCTGAGAAACGCAGGCGCACTTCGTCGTCGCGAATTGCTACTAACAGGCGACCGAAACGCCCGCTGGTTAGCCATCGACACAGGGCGTAAGTTGCTGCTAGAAAGAGTATGGTGAGAATGTAGAAAATATATTGAGTATCTCGGTCATTTACTGTGGCCCCGAACAAGGTTTTAAAGTCTGTGAGTCCGTTGGTGCCGTTAATCAGTTTTTGCTGACCGTTAAAGAAGTTGAAAAATACAATGGTTGCTGCTTGGGTAAGAATTGAAAAGTAAACGCCTCGAATTCGATTGCGGAATACTAAATAACCTAAAAGTGCGCCCAAGATAGCGGGGATGAGAACTACTGCTAATGCTGAAAAAGGAAATGAATAAAATGGTTGCCAAAACCAGGGGAGTTCGGTAACGCCGTAGAGGTTCATAAATTCTGGCAATTGACTGCTGGCGGTTGAGGGAATTTGCAGTTTTAGGTGCATGGCGAAAGCGTAACCGCCGATCGCAAAAAACACCCCATGCCCTAAACTAAGTAAACCCGTGTATCCCCAAATTAAGTCTATGCCGAGGGCGGCAATTGCTAGTGCTAAAAATCGCCCTAATTGATTGAGCCGAACGTCTGGGAGTATTCCTGGGAGGAGTAAGATGAATGTGAGGGCGATCGCGCTGACAATTGCCGCTTCTTTTAGCCAGGGTTTTTGATGTGTTTTCTGCATTTTTCGCTACACTCGGAGTTGTAATTTTTAATTTTCTACCGTCCGCCCTTTTTGCGGGAAAATCCCTCCCGGCTTCACTTGCAGAAAAGCCATAATTAAGGCGAATACCATTACTTTTGCCATGCTGGTTGTGGCGAAAAATGTGAAGAAGTCGGCTAAAGGCTTGATAGGAGCGAACATTAATGCTAAGGTTCCCGAACCGATCAGGTAATTCGCAGTGCCGATCGCCATCGCAGCAACGACACTCCCCACAATCTTGCCTACACCGCCCACAACCACCACCATAAAGGTATCGACTATATAATTTTGTCCGGTATTTGACCCTACCGAACCAATCAAACTAATCGCACACCCAGCGACACCAGCCAACCCCGAACCCAAAGCAAAAGTCAGCGCGTCTACTTGTTCGGTAGGAATTCCCAAACACGCACTCATGCTGCGATTTTGTGTCACGGATCTAATCCGCAATCCCCACACAGACTTTTGCAAAAATAGGTAAATTCCCGCCAAACAAATTCCTGTCAGCACAATAATAAAAATTCTGGCGTAGGGCAACTGAAAATTGCCCAGCGGTATGCCACCCCGCAACCATTGCGGTGCAGTTACGTCCACATTTTGAGCGCCAAACCAAGGTTTAGTTACTGCCAGTTTATAAGTTTGCCCTAAAAAAGCGCTCACCGCCCAGGAAATACCCAAAGATAAAGGCAAAATTAGGGCAATAATTTGGCTGCGAATGCGATCGAAATCCATGCGAGATTTCAGCACCCGCAAACCGCCAAAAAACAGCAAACAAAACACCGCAATCCCAATTACCATCACCCAACTAACGCTGCGGACAAACTGCTGCAAAATTAAACTTACGCCCCAAGTTGCCAGCAGAGTTTCTAGCGGTCGCCCGTAAAGATAGCGAATCACTCCGCGTTCGAGAATTAATCCTACTAATGCAGCTACTAAAAAAGCTAGGGGAATTGCAAATAAAATATAGGTTTCAAAAGCAAATCCTCCGATTCCTTTGAAGACATTTTGCACTACGAAAGTTGTATAAGCCCCCAGCATCATCAACTCGCCATGAGCCATATTAATCACGCCCATCAGCCCGAAAATAATCGCTAATCCCAGGGCTGCAATTAGTAAAACAGCGCCGATGCTAATGCCGTTAAATAAACCATCTAATATCGCCACTTTTGTTACTCCTGCATCAAGTCCGTCAACTTTGTTCGCGGATAATTAGGGGCGGATTTTATCCAATTGGTGTCAACTTAGAACTAAAACCCTCTGTATATTTCGCTTGTAGCCGAGTCTCGATCCCCCTAAATCCCCCTTAATAAGGGGGACTTTGAAGAGTCCAGTTCGCCCTTATTAAGGGAGTAGGGATTGACGAAAGAATGCTCTTACTCCCCCCTTATTAAGGGGGGCCGGGGGGATCTCCGGGTTTAAAGACATACCCTAGGAGAATCGAGGATACGTTACCAACGTTAACAAAATTGGTATTACCTACTTATCAAGCTTTGAATTTTCCACCTTTTGCGGGGTCTGACCAATCGCAAGCAAAGCCTTTTGTTTCAGCGACAAATTGATTCCAAGGCACCGGCTTCACTGCTTCTGGTGTAGCATAAGCGATGTTAAACAAACCGTCTTCTCTCACTTCGCCCAAGCGCACAAATTTAGAGATGTGGTGGTTGTTTTCCATCGTAACTTTGCCCTCCGGTGCGTCAAAGGTTTGACCCAAAGCGGCAGCCCGCACCTTTTCTAAATCGTCGGCTGTCCCTGCTTTCTCGACAGCTTGCTTCCACAGGTAAACCATGATATAAGCTGCTTCCATCGGGTCATTGGTCACTCTATCTTTGCCGTATTTTGCCTTGAAAGCTTCCACAAATTTTGTATTTGCCGGAGATTCTACAGTCATGAAGTAATTCCAGGCGGCGTAATGGCCTTTAAGATATTCTACGCCGATCGCCTTTACTTCTTCTTCCGCAATACTGACAGACATTGACGGATATTTGTCCGGGCCCAAACCTGCACCCTGCAACTGTTTGAAGAATGCTACGTTGCTGTCGCCGTTGAGAGAATTGAAAATGACGCCGCCGTCTGGCAAAGCTGCCTTAATTTTAGTAATAATTGGCGTGACTTCTGTCCCGCCCAAAGGAATGTAATCTTCTCCAACTAATTCGCCGCCTTTGGCTGCTAGCTGTGCCTTGATAATGGTATTTGCCGTGCGGGGGAAAACGTAGTCCGACCCGACTAAGAAGAATTTTTTGCCTTTATTTTCTAGCAGCCAGTCAACTGCTGGTTCGATTTGCTGGTTCGGCGCCGCCCCAGTATAAAAGATATTCTTGGAACACTCTTGACCCTCGTATTGTACGGGATACCAGAGCATATGATTTTTTTCTTCAAATACTGGCAATACTGCTTTGCGACTAGCGGAAGTCCAGCACCCGAAGACGGTGACAACTTTATCTTGGTCGATCAATTTTTTGGCTTTTTCGGCAAAAGTCGGCCAGTCTGAGTTGCCATCTTCTATTACTGCTTCGATTTGTTTTCCGAGGACGCCACCAGCTTTATTAATTTCTTCGATCGCTAATTGTTCGGCATCGACTACGCTTTTTTCGCTGATTGACATCGTGCCGCTCAAGGAATGCAAAATTCCTACTTTGATCGTGTTTCCGCCCCCGGCTGCTGCTGGTGTAGTTCCTGTTGATGTGGGAGAAGCGGCGGGAGTTCCTGTTGGAGTGGGAGTTCTACAAGCTTTTAGAAATAAACTGGATGTTAGGGTAGCAGAACCGTATAAAAGAAATTTCCGTCGATCGAATCGCTTTGTCATTTTTTCTGGTTACTCTTGAATAGATGAGTCAGATGATTGAGAATAATAACACATAGCGACTTGATATTAAGACTGGCTGCTGAAGACTGTTGTATTTTTAGATACAAAAGTTATTATTTGTTGACAAAGAGAAACTTTTCTGGGGATTGATGGCTACTGCTGCAAAAACTGGGCTGATACCATTTTAGATTTAAGATTGACTAATGACATAAGCCTTTGGAGTTTACCTACCGTTGCATTCTTTTCTGAAACCGCGTTTAGACACCAAAATACGTCTTTTCAGCAATCAGTGTGAAATTAGAAACCGGGTTTCTTTACAGAAATTATCTTATTGATGGTAGGAGTTAGGCAGCAACGGGGTCATTCCACCAAATAGAAAGCGGGTTTCTCGCTCTCCACAGGTTATTGATGCTAAAACTTAGGCAGCAACCGGGTCGATCGCATAAAATAGGCAAGTGTCAAAGCAGGTGACGATCGCACTTCGCTTTGAACTCAAAGCGAAGTGAGATCGTCACCTGTAGAAATGCCCCTGATTTATGGAGAATAGCGGACTCGAACCGCTGGCCTCTGCGGTGCGATCGCAGCGCTCTACCAACTGAGCTAATTCCCCTGATTGAGTTTTAATTTAGCATTTTAGATGCCGGATTGCCGAATCTAAAAGGCTTACAGGTCTTGCTGGCTCTCACGTTCGCAGACCGTCACTTACACTAGCACGTAACTGCTAAAAAGGTCAAGTGTTTTCTGCTGCCGGCTCATTGGGGGCGATCGAGCAAAGTGTCGCCACTCTATCCAACTCTAAATCAGCAAAATAGTCCACCGTCCAATTAGCTTGGCGCTGGATCATGTGAAACGGGTAAGTGTGAGTCACACCCGCAACCTGAATCCCCGCTTTTTTCGCCGCTTCAATCCCCGCAAAAGTATCTTCTATCGCCAAACACTCGATCGGTTGCAGGTTAAAGTCGGGATATTTCTGGTTGAGAAGTTCCACAGCCAATAAATAGCAATCCGGTGCTGGTTTGCTCGCCGTCAAGTCATCCCCTGCGACAATCAACTCAAAGTTTGCCGCCAAACCGGCCCGATCTAACACCAATTCTATATCCGATCGCATTGCCCCGCTAACAACGGCCATTTTCAGTCCGGCAACCCGAATTTTATCAATAAATTCTGCCAAACCGGGATAAATCGGCAGTTTCTCCAAAGTATCTATTTGAGCTTTGTAAGCTTCTGCCTTGCGCTGCATCAGTCGATCGAGATATGTTTCTGTTAGATATCGTCCCCGGCGCTTGAGTAGTTCGGTAATGCAAGCGCGATCGCTCCTTCCCAAACAAATTTCTCGAAACTCCCCACGTTTGAGCTGGAGATTTTCATCGAGCATCAATTGATCGATGATTTTCTCGTGAATTGGCTCGTCATTAACAATCACGCCATTAAAATCAAATAAAACAGCTTTTAGAGTCATTAGTCAGTAGTCAGTAGTCAGTAGTCATTAGTTAGTAGTCATTAGTCATTAGTCAGCAGTCAACAGTCAACAGTCAACAGTTAATACATCAAGCGGGAGCTGGAATGCCCGGTAAATCGCCATCAAAATCAGGAGTTCGATCGCCCCAATTCCACCCCCTCGCCACCTTTGCCTCTTCCAAATCTTCCCCAGGCAAAGGTTTCACGCCCTGCGTCACCTGATTCACCCACCAGTGTTCGTGAGTTTGCACCGCCGCGAATCCAGCCGCCCCCGCCCAAGCATCAAGGCTGCCAGCCGCGTAAGACTTAATATAAGGCTCTTCAAAGATATCAGTCAGCCACTCTGTCTGCTGCAAAGTTTTTTGATTTCCGTCCAAAATTGCCACTTGTCCCCCAACCTTCAGCAGTCGGAAGCTTTCTCGCAAAATTGCCCGCGATACAGCAGGTGGCGTCTCGTGAAACAGCAAGGAAGCTGCGACTAAATCGAAGCTGGCATCGCCAAAAGCAACGCTTTCGGCATTTCCGTGCAACCACTGGATATTTAAGCCGGCTTTTTGCGCTTTCATGTCGGCAACTACCAGCATATAAGGCGACAAGTCCAAGCCGACAACTTCCGCTTCGGGAAAGGCTTGCTTGAGCATGAGCGTTGTCGAACCGGTGCCGCATCCCAAATCGATAATTCGGCGCGGTTTCACCCGCACAGCGTCAATTAAGCCTTGTCTGACGACTGTTTCGTGGGGAGGCAAAACATATTGCGTGATTGGATCGTAGGAAACGGCGGCACTGGGGTTGAGGTAGCCGCGTTTAATGCCGTGAAAGTTTTGGCTGCTGTAATATTCGGGATAAACTAAATCGGGTTGTCGGTAGCGATCGCCCGCTGTTTCCCAGTCAATACCTTCGTAGAGTCGTTTCAGTGCTTCTTCGTCGATCGCCAGTCGAATCAGGGGCGACAAAAAGCGCTCGAAAATTGTATCCTTGCCAACAGCCATAAAACACCTTTAACAAAAACTCTTCTAATTTTAGCCAAAGGCCGTAAATTTAGCATTAATTAAAATTGTTGATCCTCTCTTCTCTTTTCCCTGCATCCGTTACCTCCGTTACAAAATCCCTGGGCTTCCTTTCCCACTTTCTTCTTAGAGAAGTTTCCCAAATCAATGCAACTATAGACAAGCTCTAAACTCTTATTTCATCAGTCCTTTCCCAATCTCAAATCTCAAATCTTAAATCTTAAATCTTAAATCGTCTTAGTTCCCGTTACTAATAGGAATTTTGACCAAAAATTGCGTACCACCGCCCGGAGGTTGAGAAATTGTGATGCTGCCGCCGTGTCCATCCACTACAATTTTGTAGCTAATTGCTAATCCCAAACCAGTGCCTTTGCCCACCTCTTTAGTCGTAAAAAATGGGTTAAAAATTTGATCTTTAACGCTGTCGGGAATGCCGGGGCCGTTGTCGGCGATCGCCACTTTCAGAAATTTAGCCCCATGTTCGCGAACTACCCCCGTGGAAATAGTAATAATTTTATCCAGGCGAGCGATCTCGTTCAAAGCATCGATCGCATTGCTCAGCAAGTTCATAAACACCTGATTGAGCTGAGACGGATAGCATTCGACTGAAGGCACTTTTCCGTATTTCTTAACTATATAAATTCTATTTTTTATGCGGTTGGAGAGCAGCAGTAAGGTATTTTCTATACCTTCGTGAATGTCCGCCTGCTTTTTGTCAGATTCATCAAGGCGAGAAAAGTTTCGCAAAGAAAGAACTATGCTGCGAATGCGTTCGGTTCCTATTTTCATAGAATCCAATATATGCGGCAAATCCTCCTCGATAAATTCTAACTCAATTTCTTCGGTAAAATCTGCGATTTCCTGGGGAACCTCTGGGAAGGCTTCTTTGTATAAACTCACCAATTCTAATAAATCTTTAGTATATTTGCTAGTGTGAGGCAAATTAGCCGAAATGAAGTTAACGGGGTTATTGATTTCGTGTGCTATTCCAGCCACCATTTGACCTAGGGATGACATTTTTTCGTTCTGCACTAAATGAGTTTGAGTTTTTTTCAGTTCATTTAAGGCACTATTAAGCAGTTTTACTTGATCTTGGGTTTGACTGTAAAGGTGAGCTTGAGTAATTGCGATCGCCAATTGGTCTGCCACAGCTTTTAATAGTTGGATTTCCTCCCCGCTCCAAAGCCAATGAGTAGCGTGGCTACAAATTAAATAACCCTGCGGCTGGTTCTGAGTCTGAACAGGTACGGCTAAATAGCTATTAGCTTTAAGTTCCGGCGGTTGAGTTACACCCTTCGCCCAAGTGTCGCTCGAAAGAATAATTGGTTCGCCTTGACCACTCCGTACTAACACATTTTCGAGAAAGTAAGACTCAAACTTTATGGCTTGTGTCGGAGAATCAGATGGACAACATTCCCACAGAACTTGTAACGTTTTTTCTTGCGGTTTGTACCATCCAAAAGCCGCCCGTTCTAGGTGCAGCAAACTTACTATTTCTTCGACCGTACTTTGCACAATTTTGTCTAGTTCCAGGGAAGCGCGAATGCGTCCGGCAATCCGGTTGAGCATGGCTTCTCGCTCCGCTTGAGCGCGATTATTTTCGGAGGAGTAAATTAGCCAAATTGCTGCTAGCATTGCCGGGATGAGCAGTCCGGCGACTACGGATGTCAGCAAATTTAATGCTTGGAGTTTGGATTCAATATTTTCGCGGGGAATTACTAAAGCCATAGACCAGTTAACTTCCTTGAGGGGAGCATAGGCTACATACACCCATTTGTTATCTATTTTTACCAGTTCGATGTTCGTCTGACGGTCGATCATCTGCCGCGCAATTGTGGAGAGTGCGGGGTCTTTTGACTGTAAAAAGCTTGGGGCCTCCCGGTCGATATTTCCGATTAAGTTATTGTTGGGATGAACAATTGGCACTCCTTGTGAATTGAGCGCAAAAGCATAACTGTCGGAACCGTACAGCAAGCTGTTAGCGACAGATGTTACTCGGTCTAATTTAATGCTGCCCGAAAGGACTCCCATTACTTGATTGGGAGCGGGGGGCAAGGCCCAAATAGGAGCTGAAATAATAATCGTAGAAACTTTTGTACTGCGGCCTATCAGCGGGTCGGAAACGTTGAGCTGTCCGGCCATTGCTTTTTGAAAGTGTTGGCGGTCTTTACTGTTCGCGCGGTTGCCTAAAGTGTTGATAAATGAGCCGTCCGATTGAGTTAATGACAGGATGAAATACTCTTTTAATCTGTATATTTCTCCTTGCAACCGGGGTTCGACTAATTGCCAATTGAGAGTGCCAACCGTAGGATCGTAAGCAATGGTTTCTATTTCTGCTTTGCGGCTGCTTAGCCAGCGGTCGATTTCATCGGTGCCTTTTTCTAGTTTTAATAGTGCTATTTGCTTTAAATTGTCAAGGATTAGTCCGCGTACAAAAAAATAGCTGATGCAAGCAGTTGTGCTAATGGTTAAAGCGGTGGTGGCCAGAATTAGCAGGGTCAGCAAATGGCGGCGCTGCCGTCTGTGTTGCCAAAGACTGTGCGCTTGCTGCCACCGCGATTGAGTCGAATTGCTGATGTTTTGCCAAAAGCGGCGCAGCTTTTTTGTTTGTGGCGGCGGCGCAGACACAGATCCGGCTTGATTTGCTGGGTTTTGCATCATCAAATGTTCCCTCAGAGTCAACTTCATCAAACGGTCTTCGTCATTCGGCAGATTTAATATCAGGCAAGTAGTGAGACAATTTAAGAAAAGAATGCAACTGTAGCCAAGATTCAAACCCTCGTAGTCATCAGTCATTCGCAATCTAAAATCTAAAATCTAAAATTTAAAATAATATGACTTACATTCCGGATTGCAAACAATTTTTCTTATGGTTGGGCACTCGCCTTCTATTTTGGCATCAATTTTATATTTCGACCTTCGATTTACCTATTTGAGGTTTGTGCTTTACGATATCTTTAATATCTATCTCGTTTGTATAACAAAATAATTGTAAATAACACAGAGAAAATACGGAGTTTTTTAGATTGCTAATGTATTATAATGTATGAGCAAAACTCTCTTGACAATTTTACTGATTTGTGCTTTGGTTTCAAGGGGAAATTTTTTCGTCTAAAGCTTTTTTAGCCAAGCGGGTTGCATAAACGGTGAGGGCGATCGTTGCTAGCAAACCAATGCCGTAAAGAGTCCACTCAGCAGCAGTGCGCGATCGCCCGCTAGATCCAAGTGCAGCCAAACTCCCGGCCAGGGAACCGATATAAACATACATGACTGTTCCGGGAATCATGCCGATCCAAGATGCGAAAAAATAGTCTTTTAGAGATACCTGCGTGACTCCAAAAGCATAGTTAAGCAAATTAAACGGAAAAATGGGAGAAAGCCTCGTCAGCAGCACTATTTTCCATCCTTCAGAGGCAACTGCGGAGTCGATCGCCTTAAATTTTTGATTGCCCTCTATCTGTTTGGAAACCCAGTCGCGAGTTAAATACCGCCCTACCAAAAAAGCGCAAGTTGCGCCTAAAACCGATCCGATGGAAACACAAACCGAACCGCCAACGACTCCAAACAAAACGCCAGAACCAAGAGTCAGCAAAGAACCGGGGATAAATAGAACCGTTGCGACAATGTAAATTAGAATAAAAGCTGCCGGGCCCCAAGGGCCGAGACTCGCGATCGACTCCAGCGCATTTTTCAGAATTCCTTGAAAGTTGAAAAACTGGGTCGCTGCAATCAAAGCCACAGCTAAACCAATCCCTAAAATCAGCTTCCACCTATTTGATGGCGGCGGATTTTCATCGGGCGATCGCGAATCATTCATTGCTTAAACTCCCCTGTCTACATTGCATACACCCTAAGCTTGGCAGTTGCGCTTTAGCCCTGCAATACTCTGTAATAAAGCGCAACTTTTCCCTTAAATTAAATCAAAGTACCGCCGCAGCTAGAACCGCAACCTGCCGTACAGCCGTAACAATAAGCAGCAGTTTGCACCTCTTGAATCACATCTAAACTGCCAGATGCGAGCAATTTAGCAACAGTTATCTTTTCCCCGCTGCCAGTTTTCGCTGGCAGATTTTCCATTTGGTTAAAATCGCAGTCGTAGACATTGCCCAAATAGTCGATCGACAATTCGTTGCGGCACATTAAATGTTCCAGAGTACCGGGATTAAAATTATCCTCCAAAAACCCCAGATAAGGCTTGTGAAGTTTCTTATGTTCCAAATGAAACTTAGTCCGTCCCACCGGCAAATTAGTAATCGCGAACAATTGATTAAAACAAATCCCAAAATGTTCGGCTAAATAAACCTTGTAATCTTGCTCTAACTGACCTTGTTCCGGTGTTAGCGAAAATTTATCTGTTGCGGGCACTTGTGGATTGTACACCAAATCCAGAGTTAAATTTGGGTGTTTCCCGTATCCCAACTGATTTAGCTTTTGCAGCGCCAGAATCGAACTGTCAAAAACACCGTTGCCACGCATTTTGTCCACATTGTCAGCTTGGTAGCAGGGAAGGGACGCCACAATTCTGAGTTGGTGCTGCGCGCAATATGCGGGAATATCTTCAAAACCTTTTTCAAAGTAAATCGTCAAATTAGAACGAACAATTACCTCTTTACCTGCAGCCCTGGCAGCTTCCGCTAGCGGTTTAAAACCGTAAAGCATTTCGGGAGCACCGCCGGTCAGGTCAACAGTTTGAATTTGAGGAAAGCGGCTAATGATTTCAATTAATTGGTCGCAAATTTCCGGGGAAAGTTCTTCTGTTCGTGTTGGGCTAGCTTCTACGTGGCAGTGAGTGCAAGCGAGGTTGCAGCGTTTGCCGAGATTTATTTGTAAAACTGTAATCTGCTTTTTAGTTAAAGCTGAGTGAATTTTGTTTTTGAAAGGCGTGACTGCGGTCTGAATCATGTGCTAACCTTTTGGTCTCTGCTCGCAACGAATGTAGAGGCGTTCCGGGGGAACGCCTCTCATAATTTAGCACTAATTATGTGGATGCGACAGCGACTAATTTGAATGATTGGCAACAAAGTTAATTGAAACTCACATCTTGCACCATTCTTAAGAACAGGCAAGATGCCTGTTCCACAAAAGTTAATTTTCTTGTGGGGTGGGCATCCTGCCCGCCCGTCTACTTAATCTTACTTGAGAGAGTCAACTAATGTTTCAACTCGTGCTTTAATTTCATCTCGAACGCGGTGAAAAGTTTCGATGGGTTGTCCGTCGGGATCGTCGAGTTGCCAATCTTCAAACACTTCTCGCAATACCCACGCTTCGGGTAAATTCACGCCGCAGCCGCACAGAGAAATTACGGCGTCGTAGTCTTCTGCATTGAATTCGCTTAATGGGTTGGATGTTTGATCGGTGATGTCAATGCCGATTTCTGACATGACTTGAATTGCTGTCGGATGAACTCTGCTTGATTCTAAACCGGAACTGGTGACTCCAATCTTGCCGGCTCCGATGGTTTTAGCGAATCCTTCTGCCATTTGCGATCTGCAGGAGTTTCTTTTGCAAACGAACATTACTTTTTTCATGGTTTTTGTTGGTTGTGAGTTATTAGTTGTTAGTTAGATGTTTCAAGGGCGCGATTTGCGATGGCGATCGCCTCTTTAGCTGCTTGTTCCTTGCGTTCGCTGTAGCGATCGGTCAAATAGTCGGTTTGCTCGCGCAACAGCAAGGTAAACTTGTACAGTTCCTCCATTACGTCGATCGCGCGATCGCGATAAGGCGAATCCTTCATCGTTCCATCTTCATTAAATTCCTGATAAGCTTTCGCAACCGAAGACTGATTCGGAATCGTAAACATCCGCATCCAGCGGCCCAAAATTCTCAAAGTATTCACCGCATTAAAAGACTGCGAACCGCCACTGACTTGCATCACCGCCAAAGTTCGACCTTGAGTTGGTCTGACGGCCCCAATATTTAAAGGAATCCAGTCAATTTGGTTTTTCATAATGCCAGTAATATTACCGTGCATTTCTGGACTAGACCACACTTGACCCTCCGACCACAGGCTCAATTCCCGCAATTCCTGAACCTTCGGATGCGTATCGGGAACGCTGCCGTAAATCGGCAATTCTAGAGGATTAAAAAACCTAACTTCTGCACCGAAACCCTCAATAATTCGAGCCGATTCTTCAGCCAACAAGCGGCTGTAAGAACGCTCTCTTAACGAGCCGTATAAAAAGAGAATTCGGGGTTTATGAGTAAATTCGTTCATGAGATTCTAGCAATTGGAATTGGGAAGACAACGAGGGTCTCGCAGCGAGGCAGTTTCTGGTTTGCGGGGAAACCAAAATGCTGTTCGCTTACAGAATTCTACCAACATTAACATTACTGGAACCTCAATTAAAACACCGACAACTGTAGCCAAGGCTGCACCTGAGTTTAAGCCAAACAGCATCACAGCCGTAGCAATCGCTACCTCAAAATGATTGCTGGCCCCAATCAGGGCGGCCGGTGCTGAATCTTCGTAGCACAGGTTGAGTTTTAAAGCTGCTACATAAGAAATCAGGAAAATGAAGTTGGTCTGGATAAACAGAGGCACAGCAATTAAAAGAATGTGCAGAGGATTGTTAACAATCAACTCTCCTTTGAAGGCAAACAAAAGAATTAGCGTAATCAAAAGGGCAGCCGTAGCAACTGGACTCAGATATTGCATAAACTCTCGTTCAAACCATTCTCGCCCTTTATGTTTGAAAATCCAGAAACGGCTATACATTCCGGCGGCTAAGGGCAAACCGACATAAATGAATACAGACAATACTATTGTCTGCCAAGGAACAACTAAATCATTTGCTGCTAACAGCCATCTGCCTAATGGTGCATATAAAAACAGCATTGCTAGGGAATTAATGGCAACCATAACGAGGGTATGTCCTTGATTGCCGTAGGACAGATATCCCCACATTAAAACCATCGCAGTACAGGGGGCAATTCCTAATAATATTGTACCCGCAATGTAGGAACTAGCGATGGAGACTTCACTGCCACGAATTATTTCGGTGCCGGTAATGAGGGGGCGAAATAGCCAACCTAAGAAAAACTGAGAAAATGCTACCATTGTCAATGGTTTGATGAGCCAGTTGACGACCAATGTTAAGAGCACTGGTTTGGGCGTTCGCGCTGCATGAGCCGCTTGGGTAAAGTCAATTTTTACCATGATAGGATACATCATAAAAAATAGACAAATGGCAATAGGAATTGACACCTGATAAAAGCTGAGAGCATCAAGGGTGACGGCGACGCTGGGGAATAATCTACCGAGAATAATACCGGCTAAAATGCAGAAGAATACCCAAAGGGTGAGGTATCTTTCAAAAAAACTGAGCTTGCTTCCTGCTTGGACAGGTGAGTTAGTCGCTTGAGGATGGTTCATTTTAGTTAACTGGTAAGTGAAAATTTATGAGAAAAAATCAAAATTTAGCCTCTTTTCGTAATAACTCTCCTATGGTTAAGTCAAACTTAGCTTTGCCATCGAAAAAAGTCCCAACTTTGCCATTGTAGAAATTCTTGTAAATCAGTTGATAGCCTTCGCTTGGTAGTGGAATGTAACCGATCGACTGGACTAAAGTTGGTGCTTTTTTCATGTAAAATTGCACAAATTCGCCCACCTCTGGTTTATTTTGGACAGCGGTGTAACTGACGTAGATAAAAAGAGGCCGAGCGAGGGGTTGATATTGAGCTTTCTCTACAGTTTCGATGCTGGGTAGAACTGGCCCTTTACCATTGTCTATTCCTAATGCTTTTAATTGAGTTTGATTGACTTCGTAATAGCTTAAGCCAAAGTAACCCAAGGCATTTGGGTCTTTGATAACTCCCTGGACTAAAACATTATCATCTTCACTGTCTGTGTAGTCGGTACGACTAGCTTTCGCAGTACCTACTGTTGCTTCTGTGAAGTAGTCAAATGTACCGGAATCTTGACCTGCACCATAGAGGGTGATGGGTTGGTTTGGCCAACTGGGTCGGATCTGATTCCAGCGGGTAATTTTTCCTTGGGCGGCGGGTTCCCAAAGTTTTTTTAGTTCGGCTACAGTAATGTCTTTTGCCCAGCTATTTTTGGGATTGACTACTACTGTGAGAGCGTCAAATGCGACAGGTAATTCGTAGTAGCGGATGCCAGCTTTGTTGCAGGCTTCCATTTCCCCTGGGTTGATGGGTCGCGAGGCGTTGCTGATGTCAGTTTCGCCAGCACAAAACTTTCTAAACCCTCCACCTGTACCGGAAAAATCAACAGTAATTGATGCTTTTTTGGGATTGGTATTTTGATATTCTTTCGCGATCGCATCCGTAATTGGATACACAGTGCTGGAACCGTCAATTTTAATGCTTTGCGATTCTGGCGACTGGACTTGTCCGCAGGAGTTGAGAAGCCCGATCGCACCTATGGTCACAGCAATTATACTTAGTGCGAAAACTTTGGGCTTTTCTGCTGGGTTCATTGACCTCACCCAATGCCATAACTAAGGGGTACACTGGAATCATATCAATAAAATTTGATATGTCAAGTATGAGGGAAGACAAATAGCCCATAAACACATTAAGAAATATTGATGGGTTAACCCGCGTCAGAACAAGGACGAGCCGGCAGGATTTGGCTGAAGCGGCGGTATTCGGCTAGGTACTGTTCGAGGGCGATAAACTGAGCTAAATTGAGGCTGTAGTAAATCCAGCGGCCTTCTTGGCGGCTGCGGACTAAAGCTGCATCCTTCAAGGCTTTGAGGTGAAAAGAGAGTTTAGGCTGAGGGACAGAAAGTCGATCGCACAATTCGCACACGCACAACTCCTGTTCTCGCAGCAACTCCAAAATCTGAATCCGCAGGGGGTCAGAAAGAGCGTGAAAGCCTGCGGAGACAAGTTTTTCAGAAATCTGTCGGTGTGAAATGCGATCGGGCGCAGCCGTAGAATTTTTAAGCATCAATTATTTAGAAAACATCCATACAAAACATCATAGTTTCTCAAGCTTCATCCTAGAAAATCAGTGCATTCAGAATCGACAGATTCTTCGGAGTTGATTACTTCGGATTCTGTACCCGCGCCGGCACATCAGTGAGTCCGGCTTTCTGCATCAGCGAAATCACCCCTATAGATAGAATTCCCCCAACGATTGCCCCAACAACTATCAGGATGATAAAGACTTTTTGCAGAGTTTTTTTAGTAGCTGGGTGGTACTGTCTTGGCAATGCTTCACCTTGCTCGTCAACTTCTTGCTCCAAGGGGTCTAGCGGATTGGAGGGATTTGAGTTAAAGGGATTGGGCGCTTGATTCATGGTTAGTTTCGGTTAAAGGAGATCGACAACTATTTTAACTTGCGATTTAGCCTCGCAGCTTAAATAATACATTCTGGTTTTACTGAATAGTCTATAAATTTTATTAAGATTGCTAACATACTGATTAACCCGGTTTATTGAATAAACCGGGTTTTTTAACATACTAAAACTTTTATGTCACATTTCTGCTTTTGATAAACGATCGAGAGAAATTTTTGCAGCTTGAGATACTTGAGAATTGCTATCTTTTTCTAAGTATTTCAAAGCCGAAACGCTCTTAACACTCGGCAAATTGCCCAAAGCTTCAGCCAGCCTCTGGCGAATCAGCCAATCTTCCGACTGAGCAAAATTGAGGATGCGATCGATCGCCCCAAGATCTTTAATTTCCCCCAAAGCCGAAATTGCCGCCTGCTGGATCACCACTTGCTCGCTGTCGAGAGCTTTTAGCAGCACATCGCGGGCTCGGGGATCTTTGAGATTTCCCAGAGAAACAGCAGCACTGAAGCGCACCAGCCATTCAGTATCTTCGTAAAAAGCCCGCACCAAAGAATCAAAAGCTCTGATATCTTCCAAATAGCCCAAAGCACCCGCAGCGTCAGCGCGAATGCCGTAATCCGGGTCTGTTTCTAGCAATTTGACTAGAATGGGATAGCACTCTGCTGTCGGTTTTACCCCAAGAGCAAACACAGCCATCGATCGCACCTGCAAACTTTCGTCGTTCAACACCTTTTTAATCAAAGGCACCGCCTCTGCAGCAGGCACATTCCGCAAGTTGGCCAAAGCCACCATTCGATCGGCGGAATTTTCGCTTTCTAACTTGGCTGCAATTTGCTCTAAGCTTAAAGTTGTCATTATGGATAAATCTTGTAGTAAAACTTTACATTCGGGTTATTTTGATTATAGGGGAGTCTCAGGGGAAAAGCAGGCAGTAAAAACCGCCCTGCGTATTTGAGATGAGTAAGATTGCGGATTAGTGAGACGATTAATCTAAAGCTCAGATTGCCTGGAAATAATCAATGAGAAAGTTTATTATTTAAATCCCAAGCACAGGCGAGGTGTTTCTGCCGTTCCCTAAGGCTTTGCCCGATAGTTAGCCGCCCTCTGACAACCTGATCAACTATGCCGTTCTACCACCCGCCCTTTTACTCCTCAGCCTTAGAACAAGCGATCGATCGCTACCCCCTCACTGCCGGGCCAGAAACTTCCTTAGCAGTGGCGATCGCCCTGATGAGCCAGTTGCAAAACAGTTGTCCCCTAGTCAAAACACCTGTACCCTCAGACCGGGGGGCGATAACCGAAACATCGGCGCCGGAAAAGATGCGGGCCCGGTGCGTTTTCGTCGTGCAGAACCAGCAGACTATTACCACAGGCAACTTATCCGAAAACCCCAGCCGCGGGCTGTTAATCGGCATATTAACACCCGCCGACCTAGTGAGGCTGATAGCTTCTGGCAAAATAGACAGCCAGCACAAAGTAGCCCTGCACAAAATACCAATTTCCGAAGTGATGTCCCCGGTGTCGGTATCCCTCACAGAATCCGATGACCAAGACGTGTTTACCGCTTTATCCTTATTTCGCCAGCACAAGATTCGCTATTTGCCGATCGTCAATCAATTTCGCCACTTGGTAGGAGTGCTGACACGGGAAAGAATTCGCCAAGTATTGCAGCCTTCAAACATTCTTAAATTGCGGCGGGTAGCAGAATTAATGACTACGCCAATTACAGCGCCCCACACCGCCTCACTGCTGAGCATAACCGAACTGATGTCAGAGCATCAAGTCAGTTGTGTAGTGATTACAAAAAACAAAGAATTAACAATGGAGAAGCCCAAAGATGACTATACCTCCATTTTTCACTATTCCTTTCACCAACCCCTGGGAATTATTACCGAATATGACCTTGTGCAGGCACAGTTTCTCGAACTAAATTTCGAGCAAACCCCAGCTCAAAAAGTCATGAGAACTCCCCTGCAATTTCTTCAACCTTCCGATTCCCTATGGACGGCGCACAAAGAAATGGAGCAGCAACAAGTGCAGCGGTTGGTCGTGTGCGGGGGGCGCGGAGAACTGTTGGGAATTATTACTCAGACCAGCTTGCTCAGAGTCCTCGACCCCACGGAAATGTACCGAGTTGTCAAACAGTTGCAGCAGTCGGTTTATCAATTGCAAGCCGAAAAAGTGGAACTATTGCAAAGCCGCAACGCCAAACTGGAACAGCAGGTGCGGGAACGGACTGCAAAACTCCACGAACAATTGCAGCGCGATCGGCTGTTAACTCACATTTCCTTGCGGATTCATCAATCCTTAAACCTCGAAGAAATTCTCCACGCCAGCGTCGATGAAGTCCGCCAAGTTTTGCAAGCTGACCGAGTAGCAATCCTGCATTTAGAGTCCAGCAATTACGGCATTGTAGTGGCAGAATCCGTTGCCGAAAATTGGCCTTCAATCTTGGGAGAAATCATGCCGGATAATATTTGGCAAGAATCTGCTTCCGTGATCGAACAGGAAATTTATGCGGTTCCAGACCTCGACCAAGCCTGTTTGAACGCCGAAAAATATGCGCGGTTCCAGCAAGCGCAAATCAAAGCTTATTTGATTGTACCAATTTTGCAAGACGGCAATTTGTGGGGAATGATGTGTGTTCATCAGTGTTCCCAATCGCGTCAGTGGCAACCTTCGGAAGTGGATTTGCTGCTGCAACTGGCAACTCAAATCGCGATCGCCATTCAGCAAGCCCAACTCTATCAGCAAGTCCAAAATCTCAACACCGACCTCGAACGCCAAGTCCAAGAACGCACCGCCGAATTACAGCAAAAAGTTCACGAACTCCAGCATTTAAACGTCCTCAAAGATGAATTCCTCAGCACCGTTTCTCACGAACTGCGGACGCCTTTAGCTAATATAAAAATGGCTATTCATATGCTGAGAATTTCTCCCACACCAGAGCGACGCCAGATTTATCTAGGAATTTTAGAAACAGAATGTACTAGAGAAACAGATTTGATTAATGCTTTGCTAGATTTGCAGCGGCTCGAAGCCGCAACTTGTCCGATCGACCTCGAACCAGTAAACTTAGAAGTCTGGCTGCCTACTATTATCGACCCGTTTTACACCCGGGCCCACGACCGCCACCAGGATTTGCGAGTAGAGTGCGCTCGTCACCTCCCCACGATCAGTTCCAACCGCGCTAGTTTGGGACGAATTTTAGCCGAGCTCCTCAACAATGCCTGCAAATATACTGCCAATGACGGCGAAATTTCTCTGAAAGTCGAGTGCAAAAACGGAGACGGTGAACAAAGAGGACAAAGGAAAAATTCGCGACAAGCAAGTGCTATGGCTTCAGAAATCCAATTTACACTCCGCAATCAATCGTCCATCTCCATAGAGGAATTGCCTCGAATTTTTGAGAAATTTTATCGAGTTCCCAACGCCGATCCTTGGAAACAAGGAGGTACAGGTTTGGGTTTAGCTTTGGTTCAAAAACTTGTGGAACAGTTGCAGGGAAAAATTGAGGTTGAAAGCAGCAATGGCTGGACTAATTTTATCGTCACATTTCCTACCAACCCAGATGGAAATTAGTCCGCCCTGAGTCAATTTTAGATTTTAGATTTTAGATTTTAGATTTTAGACTTCGGCCTAAGAGGTTCGGCGAGCGCGAGCGTCAAGTCGCGCTCAGTCCAACGATTTTAGATTTTCGATTTACTCCACAGACAAATCTGGGAGATTGAACAAGAGTCTAAGATTTTGGGAGTTCCATGACTACTATCGGAGGCTTGTATCCTTTTTTTTGGGGTCATCTTTGTTGGGTGTCACTCTTTTTTAGGAGCTAGTTTTTGAATACGAGACGGTGCTGGCGTCAAATTCAAATATTCATTTTTATCTTCAACAACTGATGATCTCGATGCTGGATACTTCTTGCGTTTAGGGGCATGATTCGCAACTGTGCCCAAGCATGGTATGCCAAAATTTTCTAATTGACTGAAAACTTTTTTGACTACAGAAAAGGGAACCTGCTGAATTGCTACAACCATCAGTATGCCATCGGTGCGCGCCGCTAAAAAATTCGTATCTTTACTGTCAACGAGCGGCGGCGTATCGTAGATAACTAAGTCAAATTTTGCCTGAAGTTCTTCCATTAAATACTGCATCTGAGATGATGCCAGCCGTCTGGCAGTACCAGGATTCGGGAGACCTGCAGTTAATACAAAAAGATTATCTGCTAGATGCGATCGTTGGATAATTTCATTGGGTTCGTTTTTATGGTCGAGCAAGTTGCTCAATCCCTTGACATTAGGCAGTTCCAACAGCAAGTGCAGGCTGGGGGAATGCAAATTAGCGTCTACTAACAGCACTCGCTGACCCGCCAGCGCTGCCACGTGAGCTAAGTTTAAAGCAACGGTAGATTTGCCTTCGCCAACTGTAGCCGAACCAATTGCCACAGAGCTAATCGTTCGATTTGAAGAAAGAAAGCGGATATTAGTATAAAGAGAGTCAAAAGCTTCTATAAATTCCGCAGCAATTTTCTTATTACCCTCTTTTCCTTCAATATAAGCATAGGCATTAGCAATAGAAGGCGGCAATTTTCTAGCATTTTTTTCCAGAGGAATTGCTCCCAATAAAGGCGCATCAACCGCATCTTTAACGTCATCAGCACAGTAGAAAATATTGCGGAACTTTTCAATGAGGATAGCAGCTCCCAGACCCAAAACTAGCGCTCCAATAACTGCCATCATTAATTTATTTTTAGCTTTCGATGGAACTGGTATCAGGTTGCCCTTCTCATCTCGCGGTATCCGTGGTTCAGAAATTATTTCCCAAGGTACTTGGCTTTGAGCTGCTTGGACGCGCAGAGTTTCCCGCTGGCTTAAAAGTTGATCGCGGGTGCGGGCGGCTACTTCTAATTGCTGTTGCAGTTCGTTGTAGCGGCGGGCTATGGTGGGGAATTCTGTTGCTTGCCTGTTTAAATTGTTTTTAGTTTGAGTGATTGCCTGAAGGCGAGCTTCTAAGACTTCAACTTGGTTAGCAGTATCAACCAATTGTTTAATCAAGCCTATGCGAATAGAATTTTGAAAATTTTGAACTTTAGAATTAGCTTGGGTGCCGACTAAATTTTGCCCCAAAATTCGATCAGTTTGCTGGTTGAGCAAAGCTACTAAATTTGCCCGCTTGCGCTCTAAAGCTTCCACTATAGGGTTAGCAGATTTAAAACGAGCTGTTTCTACAGCAATCTGACCTTCTACTTCCTTAACCTTGGTCAGCAACTCTTTATATTGAGGCTCTTCGCTTAAAGCTGAAGCGGCAATAGCTTCATTTGGTGTAAAATCTAATTGTTTTTGCAAGTTAGCGTACAGCGTTTTCTGTTCTTGCAGTAGCCTTTGAGTTTCTAACTCTAAAGTTTCTACGGTACGAACTTGCTGGATTAATTGCGCGCCTTGTTCTTGAGGATTGGTAATCTTTTGCTTCTCCTGTATCACCTGTAACTCCGATTTCAGGCTGTTTACGCGCTTATTGAGTCCCGGAAGCTGGTCTTCAATAAATTTTACACCTTCACCAATGCGAGTCTTGCGTTCATCAAGACTGTACTTTAAATATTTCTTTTTAGTTTCTTGTAAAACGAACTCAACTAAATTAGTATCATTCTCCATGAAGCGAACTTCCAAAATTTTAGTCAGCGTCCTCTCATCTTCTCCTATCCGCAAAACGATTAATTCTTTTTCAAGAATTTTTTCGGTAACTTTTGGATATCGTTTTTGGACTTGTTTAACAATAGCCGACAGCATCTGAGGACTCTTGAGAATTTCAAGTTGAGTTGCGTAGTCCAAACTAAAAAAATCTCGATTAGGCACCGCCCCCCCCTCGCCGCGATTGGCTAGGGCAGAGGGATCAGCAATTCTGGCCTCCGTTGTCACGGGTTCCACTAGCATCCGAAAATCGCCTTGATATGTTTTCTTGCCTCCCTTGATCTGATAAACAGCTCCAGCGCCTACTAGACTTATAATCCCAATAATGATTAGGGCTTGTCGCTGAAAAGTCCTCAACAACGGCTTTACATTCAATCCTTTCTGAGGCTGCGCGCTTAAATCTTCTCCCTCGTCAACGGAAAATTGCTGCACCTGTCGGCTCTGGTTGCTAATGGGTACGATATGAGCGTCCTGTTCTCTTTCCATGTTGACCTCTTGGATATTTTGTGGGTAAAATCAGCTTTCTTCTGCGAGCCTTCGGGTTGATACTTTGAGCATTGGCTTAAGGATATCACACGAAATTATTGGTTGGTTGAGCCCACTTCCTTCTAATAGTTCTCACTACTTTCACATAGTATACAAAAATAACTAAATCCCTATGCTAGGTCGGCAGTAAAAGTTCTTTTACAACTGCTGGAGAGTTATATCAGACTGCATTTGGCTCTGCTGCGTTGTGCTTGTATTTCGGGTTTCCGGGCGACGAAGCAAACTTTTTCAGGTGTCGCTCAGCTTCCCGACAGGGGGTTCCATAACTTTACCAAACTTTTACAATTGACCGTAACACCTCAGCCGCTGCTTGCGCTGGTATTGATTTGTCCTCTATGTCATTTTTCGGTTCAGAGTCAACGGCAGAAGCACTTATTAACTTATGCGCTAACTGATCGGCTAAAAGATTTTGCATTTCCCATGTCGATATAATTAGCCACAGTCAGCAGATTTTTTGGAACGGCAACTAATCCAATCAATTTCCGAGAAAAATCTGTTTCTTCTTTTAATTATAAACTTTTTGAGGAGTTGGATGACTTATTAAGTGTATATACTTAGTTAACCGTGGTAATTATATCACCACCTTATCTCTATAGTGCGCGACAGACATAAAATTTAATAAGTTGTGTTCTCAAGCTCGATCGACATCTCGAACAACTCCAGCCTTCGGGGTTTTTCTACCGGGGCGGAGGGCGCGGCGCGGTTTATGTATTTTCCTAAAAAAGCTAGGTTTCTGGGTTCCGGGGCTATTACTAAAACTATCGCTTTTATTCGCCCTCCGAGCAAGCTATAGCAATCCTTTCGGTAAACGCGCAACGGGCTTTTTGGGAAATTAACCAATGCCATAAGAAGATGACACATTGTTAAAGAAAAAAAAGAGTTCGCACAGGGTGGGAGGATTGCTATTGATCTTGATTAGATTAAGTAGGTCGGCGCAAAAAAACCGAACTATGTTAAGATAAGTAAACAAAGAGAATATATCTACTGAGGTAACTAAA